>JAPSKG010000157.1 GCA_031177795.1 Domibacillus sp. | reverse complement strand
TCAATTTCAAACAAGCGTTTCAGCAAGCCCGGATGTGTACGGGATACATAAATTTGCGGACCTTTAGTTGTCCGCTCAACCTTTGTAATAAACACTTTAATTCGGTCATGCGGTTTATACGTTTCATTTGGCATTTGCTCTGATTGTGGCAAAAGGGCTTCAATTTTGCCCAGGCTTACATATATAAACCGAGAATCCTGCCTTTGGACGATCCCCGTCATAATGTCTTCTTCCCGATCAATAAATTCAGAGTAAATGATTCCGCGTTCAGCTTCACGCACCCGCTGTGTAACAACTTGCTTGGCTGCTTGTGCAGCAATTCGGCCAAAATCTTTCGGTGTAACTTCCATTTCCACCACATCGCCAATTTCATACGCAGGGTTAATTTGCACAGCATCTGGCAAAGCAATTTCAAGCCGTGAATCAAACACTTCATCCACTACTTCTTTGCGGGCAAAAACGCGCATTGATCCGCCTTCTAAATTTAAATCCACCCGCACATTTTGCGCCTGGTTAAAATTGCGTTTATATGCGGAAACAAGCGCCGCTTCAATTGCATCAATTAACAAATTGCGCTCAATGCCTTTTTCTTTTTCAAGATAAAGAAGCGCATCGTATAATTCTGAACTCATTGGCTAAAAAGCCTCCTTACATAAATATCTTATTAAATTTTTTTAAAATGTAACAGCAAGACGCGCTTTTGCCACTTTTGACAATGGAATCGACAACTGTTTTTTGCGTGATTTCACGGCATACTCAACAGTGAGTTCTTCCCCATCAAAAGATAGGAGCTTGCCTTCATATGTTTTTTCTCCATTAATTGGCTCATAAAGTTTTACATTTACATGCTTGCCGACAGCCCGCTCAAAATCCTGTGTTTTTTTCAGCGGCCTTTCAGCACCAGGAGATGACACTTCAAGAAAATAATTGTGTGGAATAGGATCCGGATCCAGCGCATCCAACTGCTCACTTAAACGCTCGCTCACAACTGCACATTCTTCAATATCAATTCCATTTTCTTTGTCGATATACAGCCTTAAGAACCAATTCTTTCCTTCTTTTACATACTCAACTTCTACTAGTTCAAGGTTCATTTCTTCAATAATAGGTACGGCGATTTGTTCAACCGTTTCAGTGATTTTACTCATTGTTTTATCCTCCCGCATGAAAAAATCTGTTTCGGAACTTCCCCGCAACAAACACGAAAGAGTGGGGGCGGCCCACTCTTTCGAAGAGAGTTATCATGCAATTTCCATCTTTAAAGATACCATAAATGAGCTCTTTTTGCAAACGAGCATCAAAACAACGATAATTGATTTTGGTCTGGAAGTGCATTCAGACAACCCATTTTCTCCAAATACTCCATAATTGTTTTTGAAACTTTACCACGTTGCTGCAAATCCTCTTTTGATAAAAATTCACCATTTGCTCGCGCCGCTACAATGTTTTTTGCTGCATTTGTTCCCAGGCCCGGCACAGCATTAAATGGCGGTATTAAAGAATCTCCATCAATGATAAATTCATCTGCGCTTGAACGGTAAAGGTCCACTTTTTTAAAGGTAAAGCCTCGCTCCACCATTTCCAGGGCTAATTCAAGCACGGTCATTAAATTCTTTTCTTTTGGCGAGGCGTCCAACCCTTTTGCATTGATTTCCTGCAGAAGAGTTTTAATGGCAGAAGACCCTTTTGACATAACTTCAATTTCAAAGTCTTCTGCTCGCACTGTAAAATAAGCGGCGTAATAAAGAAGCGGAAGATGAACTTTAAAGTAGGCAATGCGAACTGCCATTAACACATAAGCCGCAGCGTGGGCTTTTGGAAACATATACTTAATTTTTTTGCATGAATCGATATACCATTCCGGCACTTCGTTTTTGCGCATTTCTTCTTCCATTTCGTCTGACAAGCCTTTTCCTTTACGTACAGACTCCATAATTTTAAAGGCAAACGCCGGATCGAGCCCTTGATAAATTAAATAAACCATAATATCATCCCGGCAGCCAATCACATCCGATAACTGGCATATGCCTTTTTGAATCAGCTCTTGTGCATTGCCAAGCCATACATCTGTTCCGTGGGATAAACCTGAAATCTGTACAAGTTCAGAAAAAGTTGTTGGCTTCGTTTCCTCGAGCATTTGACGAACAAATCTTGTTCCAAATTCCGGAATTCCGAGTGTGCCGGTTTTACACATAATTTGCTCTTCTGTTACACCCAGGGATTCAGTTCCACTAAAAATTTTCATAACCTCTGGATCATCTGTTGGAATGGTTTTCGGGTCAATTCCAGATAAATCTTGCAGCATTCGAATAACAGTAGGATCGTCATGCCCCAGGATATCCAGCTTAAGCAAATTATCATGAATAGAATGAAAATCAAAATGAGTGGTTTTCCATTCGGATTTATCTGAGTCGGCAGGATATTGAATGGGAGAAAAATCAAATATATCCATGTAGTCTGGCACAACAATAATTCCGCCCGGATGCTGTCCGGTCGTTCGCTTTACACCCGTACAGCCAGACACAAGCCGGTCTATTTCTGCTCCTCTATATTGTTTTGTGTATTCTTCTGCATATTTTTTCACGTACCCGTACGCTGTTTTTTCTGCTACTGTACCGATTGTTCCTGCCCTGAACACATAATCTTCTCCGAACAGCTCCTTTGTATAATTATGGGCTCGCGGCTGATATTCACCAGAAAAATTCAAATCGATATCGGGGACTTTATCTCCTTTAAAGCCAAGAAACGTTTCAAATGGAATATCATGCCCATCTTTTTTATAAGGAATACCGCAGTCCGGGCAATTTTTATCAGGCAAATCAAAACCTGAACCGACTGAACCATCATCAAAGAACTCAGATTTCTTGCATTCCTGGCATACATAATGCGGCGGAAGCGGGTTTACTTCAGTAATCTCAGTCATTGTTGCAACAAAAGAAGATCCGACCGATCCACGCGAACCGACTAGATATCCGTCATCGAGAGATTTTTTCACCAGTTTGTGAGAAATTAAATAAATAACGGCAAAACCGTGCCCAATAATGCTTTTCAGTTCTTTTTCAAGCCGCGCTTCTACAATTTCTGGCAGGTTGTCTCCGTAAATGCTTCGAGCCATTCCATAACTCATTTGACGCATTTCTTCGTCAGCGCCTTCTATTTTTGGTGTATACAAATCATCTTTAATTGGCTTTATATCTTCTATTAAATCAGCAATTTTATTTGTATTGTCCACCACGATCTCATGCGCTTTTTCTTTTCCTAAAAAAGCAAATGATTCAAGCATTTCATCCGTTGTCCGAAAATGGACATCAGGCAGCGTCTGGCGGTTTAACGGATTTGCTCCACCCATTGAAGAAATTAAAATATGGCGATACACTTTATCTTCCTCATTTAAGTAATGGACATTCCCAGTTGCTGCTACTAGTTTTCCCTGCTCTTCTCCAACTTGAATAATATTTTTCAAAATATCTTCAAGCCCTTTTTCATCTCGTACAAGCTCCATTTCAATTAATGGGGCATTTACTTGTTTTGGCTGTACTTCCAGGTAATCATAAAATTTTGCCGCTTCACGGGCTTCATCCATTCCTTTTTGCATCATGGCTTCAAACACTTCACCTTTATTACAGCCGGAACCGATCAAAAGTCCCTCACGGTGTTTTTGCAAAACAGACCTTGGAATACGAGGCACCCGATAAAAATAATTTATGTGAGAAAGAGAAACAAGCTTGAATAAATTTTTTAATCCTTCTGCATTTTTCGCTAGAATTGTGCAATGGTATGGCCTTGCCCGCTTGTAAGCCCCACCTTCTCCCATATAGTTATTAAACTCATTATGTTTTTTTATGCCTTTTCCTTCGGCGTCTTTTAACAACTTCATCAAAATATAACCGGTTGCTTCCGCATCATAAATAGCACGGTGATGCTGTGTTAATTCAACGTCGAATTTTTTAGCCAGTGTATTCAGCCGGTGATTCTTCATGTCTGGATAAAGAAGGCGGGAAAGCTCAAGCGTGTCAATAACAGGGTTTTTCGTCCGTCCAATTCCATATTTTTCAAAACCAGTTTGGATAAACCCCATATCAAAAGAAGCATTATGTGCAACTAAAACCGCGTCACCTGACCATTCTTTAAAGTCCCGAAGAACTTCATCTACATCTGGTGCATCTTTCACCATGTCATCTGTAATTCCTGTTAACTCGATTGTTGTGGCAGAAAGCGGGTGATGCGGGTTTGCAAAGCGCTCAAACCGGTCAATAATTTCCCCGTCTTTTATTTTCACCGCTGCCAATTCAATAATTGTATCGTAAACAGCCGACAAACCTGTTGTTTCTACGTCAAACACCACATATGTGTCTGTTGCAAGCTCTCTGTCTGCATCTTCATAGGCAATCGGCACACCATCATTAACCAAGTTCGCTTCCATGCCGTATAAAATTTTTATTCCATTTTTTTTACCGGCGCTGTATGCTTCTGGAAAAGATTGGGCAACAGCATGATCTGTAATAGCAATCGCTGAATGGCCCCACTTTTTCGCTTGGCTGACAAGTGTGCTCACAGAGGTAACAGCATCCATCTGGCTCATAGGAGAATGCAAGTGAAGTTCCACCCGTTTTTCTTCTGCTTTATCTTCTCGCATCAAAGGGCGTATTTCATTAATATCATTCGCGATCATCACAAGGTCACGGACAAACGTATCATTTTGAACTGATCCTCGCACACGCACCCACATTCCTTTTTTTATACGATTAAACATGGCCGCATCTTCTTTATCACGAGAAAACATTTTAACCATTAATGAATCGGTGTAGTCAGTCATTTTAAATGTTAATAGAGTCCTGCCACTGCGCAATTCTTTTGTTTCCACATCAAAAATATATCCTTCTGAAGCAATTCTGCGCTCTTCATCGATAATTTCCTCAAGCTTTTTAAATTCACTGTCCGGTTTAATTAAATAACCAATTGTAACAGGACCCGAATCTTCCTGTAATTCATCCTGCTCTTTAGAACGGTTTTGCATATCAATAACAGCTTGTCTTGCCCGCTCTGCATCTTCTTTTCTTTTTTCTTCCAGGAATTTTTCGTATTCTTCATTTTGCGTGTTTTCGATCAATTGAATGTCAAAGGTAAGCGGCGGAAAACCCAAACTTTCATAAACATCGCACAGGCGCCTGCCGTACTTGTTTTTGATTGCTGTGCCTTCCATCTCGTTTTGTGTGGAAATTATTAGCTTTGTTCCTGATATACCTGGTTTTTGTTTGTTTAGTACTGCAAGCAAAGGTGGGGCCATGCCTTCAAGCTGCCTCACGCAATATTGCCAGTAATCCGCAATTTGCTCTGGCGTACACACACGGTCAGCAATTTCTATTGTGAATGTTACTGATGCAAAAGACGAAAACGTATTAATAAGTGCATCAGCAAACCTGGTTAACAC
>JAPSKG010000156.1 GCA_031177795.1 Domibacillus sp. | reverse complement strand
GCCAGAGATTCTTTTAACCGATGGGGAGATTCATATAAAATAAAGGTTTCTTGAAAAGCAGCTAGCTTTTCAAGCTCTTTCTTTTTTTCTTTTTTTCCCCGATTCAAAAATCCGTAAAAGTAAAAAGGCTGCGGAGTGATGCCTGATGCAATTAATGCTGTTACTGCAGCATTTGCTCCAGGAAGCGGCACTACGTTAACCTCTTTTTCAAGTGCCATTAAAACAAGCTCGTGGCCTGGATCTGAAATACAAGGCGTTCCGGCATCACTAACTAGAGCCACCGTTTCCCCTGACTCGATCCGTTCAATTAGCTTGCGCCCGGCTGCTTCACTGCTATGCTCATGATAACTGACAACAGGCGTTGCAATCTCGAAATAGTTACATAGTTTTTTTGTGTTGCGCGTATCTTCTGCTGCTATAACATCAGCTTCTTTCATAATACGCAATGCCCGAACTGTAATATCCTCCAGGTTGCCAATTGGAACTGGAACAAGGTACAGGATCCCTTCTTCACGTTCAAAACTTTTCTGTGACTTCACTCTTCGCACCTCTTTTCCGCAGATACTCCACCTTTTTTTTACGTGGAAACTGCTTGAATGCATATTCTGCCCGCATTGCTTCTTGCTTTGTTTGAAATGATTCATTGTAAATAAGCGTTACTGGACGGCGTGCTTTTGTGTATTTTGCTCCTTTGCCGGCATTATGAAGATTCATTCTTTTTTCCAGGTTGTTTGTATACCCTGCATAAAAGGAGCCATCTTTACATTTAACGACGTAAAAATGGTGGTTCATCTCCATAAAGAATAGTCCTCACTTCATCGGTATACTCGCCTTTTTCATTATAAACATAAAGCGGCGGTAAAATTTTTAAATCTGGCGCTCCATCTTTTATCCCTTCCACCAGCACCGTATTTGCTTCTTTGCCACTTTGTTTTGGGTAAACAAAGCGAATTCGCTTTGGTTCTATCCGGTGCTTTCTCATCAATGTTACAATATCAAGAAGTCTTCCTGGACGATGTACAAAAGCTGCTTTTCCCCCTTGTTTTAAAAGGTGGGACGATGAAATAATACAGTCCTCGAGTGTACACATAATTTCATGACGGGCAATAGCTAAATGTTCATTCAGATTCAGCTCATTGTTAGAAGGGGTTAAAAAATAAGGCGGGTTGCATGTCACCAGCGTGTATTTTTCTTTCCCCAGCTGTTCAGGAGCTTGTTTTAAATCACCATGTGTCATTGCGATTTGTTCATCAAGCCCGTTGTATGCCACACTTCGGACTGCCATGTCGTAAAGCCTCTCTTGAATTTCAACTCCAATAATCGGCGCTTTTGTTCTTGCAGACATAAGCAGGGGCACAACTCCATTTCCTGAACATAAGTCCACAATTAAACCACGCGTTTTAGGCACTGATGCAAAGCGTGCAAGCAGCACTGCATCCAGCGAAAATGAAAAGACGGTCGGGCTTTGGATAATACGCAGTTCTTCTGCTAATAAATAATCGAGCCGCTCATCTCCTTTTAATTCAAGCATAATTGCCACTCCTTTTGCACAAAAGAACCTTCCTTAAAAAAGGAAGGCTTCTATCTCATTATTTTTTATTTAAAAACGACAAGCAAAACAAACAATCTTCATTTTTGCGTGGACTTCCAAAATGCACGCTGCAAATATGAAAGCCTTCCTGATAAAGACGGGCTAGATTATCATATCCTTCACCAATGTCTGCTCCTCGCACCTGTACATTTGAAGGTCCAGTTGTTTTTCGTCCATGGTCGCGGTCCAGTTCAGCAAGACGGCGGCGCAAATGTTCATTTTCAATCGTTAATGAATTGTTTTCTTCCAGTATTTCTGCAAGCTGTACTTTTACTTCCCCAAGCTGTTGATACAATTCACCGATTTGCAATTCCATGTGACTAACAGAATCAAAGATCGCTTTTCTATCTAGTTTTTCCACCGCATCAATCACCTGCTTTCACAGATACGGCTCCTTCTTTTCCGATTTCATCGGATGAGAACTCCAGTGTCCGTTCCAATTCGGGTATATGCACCTGCACAAGTCTCTCTAAAATATTCAAGCCTGTTACACGCCCATTACCGCTTGGCGTTTTTACTTTCTGGCCGACATCCGGCAGTTCGCGGCGCGCATCTTCGTATTCATCATTTTCATACTTCAAGCAGCACATTAGCCGGCCACATAAACCGGAAATTTTTGCTGGATTCAACGATAAATTTTGATCTTTCGCCATCTTAATAGATACTGGTTCAAAGTCACCAAGAAAGGTTGAACAACAAAGCATTCTTCCACATGGTCCGATGCCACCAAGCATTTTTGCTTCGTCGCGCACACCAATTTGGCGCAATTCAATCCGCGTCCGGAAAATAGAAGCAAGATCTTTTACAAGCTCTCGAAAGTCTACGCGCCCATCAGCTGTGAAATAAAAAATAACTTTGTTGCGGTCAAACGTATACTCCACATCTACAAGCTTCATGTCGAGCTTATGTTCAACAATTTTTTCGGTACAAGTTTGAAAAGCAACAATGGCTGCTTCACTGTTTTCTTGTACAGCCAGGCGGTCTTTTTGGTCAGCCGTTCGAATTACTTTCTTCAATGGCAGCACAACATCGTTTTCATCAATTTCTTTAGGCCCAACCACTACATGCCCGTATTCAACTCCACGCACTGTTTCTACAATAACATGGTCTTCCGGTTTGATATTTAAATCTCCCGGATCAAAATAATATATTTTACCCGCCTGCTTAAAGCGTACTCCGACTACATTACACAAAGGCGTGTCCCCCCTGTAACTTTAACAAAAGCTGCTCCATCAGCAGCTGCTGGTTCATATTGCTGTTGAGTTTCCGTTTCGCTTCCAGTATAAACGTCATGCGCTCTGCCAGCATATCTGCTGATAAAAGCAGCGCATCTTGTTTAAAAGAAGCGAGACAATCAGGAAATGCAAGACCTTTTTCTTCACCGGTCATAATGGAAAGCAAATCCCTATAAATAAAAACAAAAAGATCAAGAGCAAGACTTACCTGCTGCTTTTCTTTAAAATGCGCATGAAATTCCTCTGAAAGCAAAACAACAACGGAAAGTCCGCTGCCTTTCAAACCTTCGTATAATTTTAACACTATTGAACGTGCCTGTGCAAACCACTCATCATGTGAAAGGGCAAGCGCCTCTTCTAAACGATTCGTCATTTTTGCAGAAAGCGATGCCATTGGGACAGTAACTTTTTCTTCAAGCAAGCGTTGTTTTAACTCATTTGAATCAATTGGTTTAAACGATAACTGCTGGCATCTTGATAAAATAGTCGGCAACATTTGGCTGCTTTGCTCGGTTAATAAAAAAGCAACAGTCTGTAAAGAAGGCTCCTCTAAAAACTTCAGCAAGCTGTTTGCCGCACTTGTCGTCATTTTATCCGCTTGATTAATAATGTATACTTTCCAGCTGGATTCAACAGCTGTTTTTGTAAATTCCTGCTGTAAATGCTGAATTTGATCTTTTTTGATTGAAAGCCCATCCGGTTCAATTAAATGGACATCCGGATGGTTTCCATGTTCAATACGCCGGCAGTTTATGCACGTTTCACACGGCATAAACTTTTTTTTCGGATCCAGACAAAAAAAACTTTTCGCGAACAAAAACGCTGTTTCTTTTTTTCCGGTTCCGGGATCGCCTTCAAGCAAATAAGCATGTGCTATACGGCTTTTCAAAATGCTGTTTTCAATCATGCGCATAACAATTGGCTGACGCGCTGCTGCTGCTTCCCATGAGTTAGACACGTGATCCACACCCTTTAAAATTGATGAAATTGTTCGATTGGAAGCACAAAGACCGTTGCACCGCCCACCGGCACTTCAACCGGATAAGGCACATATGCATCTACATTGCCGCCCATTGGTGAAACGGGAGGGGCAATCTGTTCACGAGATTGGCAATTGTTTTTAATCACATCGAGTGCTTCCTGAACACGCTCATCTTCTATCCCAATCATAAATGTTGTATTTCCTGCTTTTAGAAACCCGCCTGTTGAAGCCAGCTTTGTTGCACGAATGCGTTTTTCTATAAGTGCATTTGACAATTTATTGCTGTCTTGATCCTGTACAACAGCCATAATTAACTTCATTTAACTTCCCCCTCACAGGATTTCTTCTATTATAACAAATCTTTTAGCTTAGAACTTTTTCAATTTTGGCAAGTGCTTGTTGAAAAACAACTTCTTCCTTTTGTTCTGCATCAATAACCACAATTCTATCCGCATGTTTTTCCGCCAAATATAAATAGCCTTCCCGTACTTTTTTATGGAAAGAAAGATCTTCTAAATCAAGGCGGTTAATTTCTCTTTCAGTATGTTGATGAATACGTGCCAGGCCTATCTCGGGACGAATATCAAACAACAAAGTTAAATCGGGCATCACTTCAGCAATAGCAAATGCATTAATCGATCCAACTTCTTCCACACCCAGTCCTCTTGCAAATCCTTGATAAGCAAGAGAACTATCAATAAAACGGTCACAAAGCACATGTGCTCCTCTATTAATAGCCGGTATTACTTTTTCTACTAGATGCTGCCTCCGTGCCGCTGCGTATAAAAGGGCTTCTGTCCGTGCATCCATGTCGGTATTTTCTTTATTTAAAATAACGGATCGAATTTGTTCTGCTATTGCAATTCCACCGGGTTCTCTTGTGTGTACAATGTCAATTCCTCTTTGACTTAGCACTTTTACAATTCGTTCAAGTACAGTGGTTTTGCCCGCACCTTCAGGCCCTTCTACCGTAATAAATACTCCTGTCACACTAAATCTCCTTTCGAAACACAACAATTTCTTTTTCCCCCAGCCGGCTGCCACCTTGAAAATGGCTTTTACTTTCAAGAAGCCACGTTATTTTTTTTATGTGGTTCTCAGAAATGCGCTCTCCTTCTATCAAAAGCGGAATGCCTGGTGGATATGGAATAATGGTTTCTGCTGATATTTCATCTGCTGCCGTTTTAAATGCAACAGCTGTTTTTTTATAAGAGCTATGCTCATTATAAGGCAAGGCAAGTATAGATACACTTTCTGATTTTAAAACTTCTGGAAAATTAACAGGCGGCTTTTCTTTTGGCAGCCGAAGCTTATGAAGTTTTTGCAGTGCTTGTTTTTCAAACGCTGTTTTTCCTTGTTTCACTAAGGGAAACAGAAGCAAAACTTGAAAAGGATCTGCTAATTCAATATATGCTCCTGCTTCTTCAAACAATGCCTGTAGTTCAAAACCCGTTGCATTTTTCGCACGCACAATTAGTTTAAAGGGATCGTCTGGCATGATACAGTCAAGCCCTTTTGACTCCAGAAGCTCAACTACATTTTGTTTTACTTGCATAGCGTATGCTGCATCTTCCTTTGTATAAGAAGCAAGATAAGCACGAGCATAATCCAGTGATGCCATAATCG
>JAPSKG010000155.1 GCA_031177795.1 Domibacillus sp. | reverse complement strand
TTATATTTTAATTAGTTTATTAGCGATGTAATCATCTAATGTTTGTTAACGTTTCACCTGTTAATATCCGGTTCATAAGTAAAAAAATTTCAAAACAACGGAATGAAATTGCTTAAAAATCTATATTCTACCCTTTTTTACCAACAATATTTGTAATTTATTAAACTTTTACGTTAATGTAATTTAGTTTTAATGAATCTTAACAGAAGGTTAATAGTTTTTCGATATAGTAATTCATGTGATAAACAATACTTACTTTTGGAGGTTATTCAAATGTTTAAACATAAATTAACAAAAAAGCTTCTTCCGATTTGTGTTCTTTCCTCAGTGGCGCTAGGAAGCTTTGCCGGAACAACAATGCCTGCAACAGACACTCAGGCAGCACATCCATCAAAATCAGAACAAACAAACCAGGCAAAAGTAAAAAACGTTATTTTCTTAATTGGAGACGGCATGGGTGTTTCTTATACATCTGCTTATCGTTATTTAAAAGATGATACAACAACAAAAGGAATAGTAGAAAAAACAGATTTTGATCCATATCTTGTTGGACAGCAAATGACTTATCCAGAAGATCCGCATCAAAACGTAACGGACTCTGCTTCTGCTGCAACAGCGATGTCTGCTGGGGTAAAAACATACAACGCCGCTATTGGAGTAGACAACGATAAATCAGAAGTAAAAACAGTGCTTGAAACAGCAAAAGAAAAAGGCAAAGCAACAGGCCTTGTTGCCACTTCTGAAATCACTCACGCAACACCGGCTTCGTTTGGTGCGCATGATGAAAGCCGCAAAAACATGAATGCCATTGCGGATGACTATTATAACGAATTGGTTAATGGCAAACATAAAATTGATGTTCTTTTAGGCGGAGGCCAATCCAACTTTGTACGACCGGACCGTGATTTAACAAAAGAGTTCCAAAAAGATGGTTACAGCTATGTAACGAACAAAGAAGACTTGTTAAAAAATAACGATGAGCAAGTTCTTGGTTTATTTGCTAAAGGCGGCCTTCCGAAAATGATTGATCGTACAGAAGACATTCCATCACTTCAAGAAATGACCAATTCAGCGATTCAGCGATTAAACAAAGACAAAGATGGCTTTTTCTTAATGGTGGAAGGCAGCCAGGTTGACTGGGCCGGACATGATAACGATATCGTTGGCGCGATGAGTGAAATGGCTGACTTTGAAAAAGCAGCAAAAGCAGCGATTGATTTTGCCAAAAAAGACAAACATACTCTTGTAGTTATTACAGCAGACCACTCAACGGGCGGTTATTCTATTGGTGCTGACGGCGTCTACAACTGGTTTGGCGAGCCGATCAAAGCAGCGAAACGCACACCTGACTTTATGGCACAGCAAATTGCAGATGGAGCCAATGTAGAAAAAACATTAAAAACATATATTGACCAAAACCGCCTGGCTTTAACAGCAGAAGAAATTCAATCGGTTGAAAAAGCAGCAGCGTCGAAAAAAGTAACTGATATTGACAATGCCATTGAAGAAATTTTTAACAAGCGTTCACATACGGGCTGGACAACGGGCGGCCATACAGGCGAAGATGTGCCGGTTTATGCATATGGACCGCATAAAGAGCGTTTTGCAGGGCAAATTGAAAATACGGACCAGGCGAAAATCATCTTTGATTTGCTAGGTGAAACAAAAAAGAAAAACTAATACTCAACTATAAAAGCCCCGCTGTTTTTTTGAAAAAGCAGCGGGTGCTTTAATAAAGCTGAGATCAAGGGGGAGTTTTTTTGAAAAAGCGATACTCTTTTTTACTGGCTTTATTCCTGTTAGCCGGATGTTCATCTGCACAGGAAGAGGCTGCAAAACAACCAGTTGAAAAACAAAAACCTGCTGCAACACAACCAGAAAAAACAAATGAAACACCAAATGAAGATGTTTATGTGCCAAGTGCGCAAGTAACAGATGATATCGCCTTAACTACCGTTGGCAAAACGATTAATGACGCCAAAGGCGAGTTGACGCTAAAAGCGTACCAAAATGTAAATAAAACAGTGACTGTCGGGCCGATTGAACTTTTAGTTAAAGATGTAAAAGTGATGCATTTTGTTCCTGATTACAGCATGATTGACTTTTTCCATGCGTATACACATGATGAAGAATTTGATTTTGTTAAAATAGGTGTGGAAATAAAAAACAATTCAACCGAAGAAGTGCAATTTAATCCGGTTGCTTTTGTTCAAACAAGCAATGAAGAACATAAAACATGGGAAGATGACATTTACCTGGAAGAACTAACAGGAGCTTTAAAGGGAAAAAGCCACAAGCAAGGAAATATGGGTTTTATTCTTGAAAAAGCGGAAAACCTGCAGTCTGTTGAAATTGTAACAAGTGATGCAGTGGATAAAAGCGGTAAAGTTTTGGAAAAAGGCCAGACGGTGACAGTTGATTTTAGATAAAAAATGTTTTTTGCAAAAAGCTGGGAGATTCCCAGTTTTTTTATTTGTCGCGTTGGTGCACCAGGCTTTACCGGTAGGTTTGCACATAAAAGCCATTTGTTTTTGACCATTCAGCGTACAAGATGTTTTCCACTTTTTCATAACCGTCTTTTTTTAACTGGGTGTAAAGCCAGTCTTTTGTTTGTTCAATGGCTTGAAGCCCTTCTTTTTTAATTTTTCCTTCTTCTATAACTAGGACAGAAGGAGCTTCTTCTTTTGCATCAATTCCCAGCATAGCCGGGGTAACTGCTTTTGTTTTGGCATATGGCTGAATGCTGATATTTCCTCCAGGCTCCAAGTAAAGGTCACGGACCTCACGAAGTGTAAAAACCCCTTGTTTTCTCATCATAGTACGCAGCTGTTCAAGATCAAGCTGATTTTTTCGCAATTCTTTTACATTTATTTGGCCGTTTTCAATAATTAGAGACGGGTTTCCTTTTAAAAGGTTTCGAATAACTCCATTTTTTTGGGCGGATTTCTCAACAATGTAAATAGCGGCCCCCCAAATAAAGAAAGCAAATAAAATTTGCTTAATCGATACTTTTTGATCATAAAGGCCTTCTTCCAAAATGCCGCCGAGAACAAGCGCATAAACAAAATCAAAAGGCGTTAGCTGGGACATTTCTTTTTTACCGAGCAGCCTTGTAATAATAATTAAGCCGATAAGCCCTGCTAAAAGTTTACAGGCAATTTGCGCATAAGCCATTTGGTAACACCTCTGTTATTGTTTCTTTTCTTTTTCCTCACGAACAGTTTTCTAAACGCTGGCGGCAAAACGAAAAAAAGTAAAAAGCAGGACTCACCGTAACCAATGTTTTATGTAAATAAGGCCAGGAGGTTTTAACCCGCTGGCCTTGTTTTATTATAAATTTAAAACCGATTGAAACATGTGTTAGTCAGCATACATATATGATTAAGGTATAAGGACCGCTTCCCTGTAAGCAAGGTAATGCTTTTACCGAAAAAAACAGCTTCATCACATTCAGAAATATGCTTTATTTAGCCTCTGGAAAAAACTGTTGCATGGCCTGGGTAAATTCATCTGAGATTCCTTGTACCGGCTGGCTGCCTTGCAATTTGTCTCCATATTCGCCCATTCGTTCAATCACTTCCGGATTGCTTGATGTATATACTTGTTTGACATTTTTATCGGTTGATTTTACTGCATCTGAAATTTTCTTTTTTGTTTCTTTTGTCAGCCCGTCTTTAGCATGGTTATCCATTAAAACTCCGACATATGCCCGGTCATTCACTACAATAACAGATGCATGGCTTACTTCTTTTAACTTTTCCACTTTGTTTTGGGCTTTATCATCCATTCGAATATCATCGTTTCCGCCGCCAACTTGCCCTTCGTCATCAGCTGTGTATTCGCCGTCACCATTTCCGCCAGTGGTTCCGTTGTTTTCTCCTGTGGCTCCTCTATTTCCGCCAGTGGTTCCATTCCCGTCAGTTGTTCCGTCGTTGCCCGTTATTCCGCCGCCGCCAATAATGGTTTCGTCTTCACTAGGCGTGTCGCCACCTCGACCTGGAATGTCGCGGCCAGTATCACCGTTAGTTCCGCCATTATTTACTGTGTTTTGGTTTGTATCGGATACCCTTCGTAAGGCAACGTCATCTTCTCTCCCTTGCTCCCCTGTTCCACATGCCGTAACAAATGTCATGGACAATAAAGACACAAACGTTAATTTAATTAAGTTCAAACTCACCCCTCCTCTACGGTTTACAAGTAAGTTGGACTTTTGAGCTGGTTTTATGCGCCGTTAAAAACAAAAGAGAATGGAGAGAAATCCTTTTATTGGATAAAAAAATAAATTTGAAACCTTCTTTTTTTAAGATGGAGGCAACCAGCCGATAAACCACGTTTTCAACCAGCTGAATGATAACCAGCTGGCTTTTTTGCCATACTAAGAAGAACTTTAAACAATGGAGCAAAATCATGAAAAAAAAGCTGATCTTATGTTTAAGCACACTTTTTGTGGCTTTTATGGCGATTGTATTTTTTAAAGATTTGGCGAATGGGAATGCTTCAACCTGGCCGGATGCTGTTGGCAGAATTTTTTTTAGTTCGCTACCCGTTTTGTTATTGTTTTTTAAAAAAATCCCTTTTACTATTCCTTTACTCATTGGCTATTATCTTTTTTTGTTTAGTTCGTTTGTTATGGGCGCGGTTTTTCGTTTTTACGACCGCTTTCGCTGGTGGGATACGGCTCTTCATTTTTTAGGCGGCATTTTTATGGTTTTAGTGGGGGTAACAGTATTTACATCTATTTCCGCAAAACAAACGAATGAAAAAAATGTAAAGTGGCTGCTTTTTATCTTTGTTTTTTCATTTTCCATTACCTTTAGCGTGTTTTGGGAAATTCTTGAGTTTGCAGGCGCCCTTCTGAAAGTAATGGAAGAAGACAGCGGAAGAGATATTATGATTGATTTGATCGTTGGGACAATAGGGGCTTGTTTTGCCGCTTTTTACGCAGTGGTAAAAAAGAAAAAATGAATAAACTAAAATTTAAATAAATTAACAAAAATTTTTCTCAATATCTTTACATAGGGTATAGGGGTATAGTATAAGTGAATTAAAGAAGTGAAAAAACATTTTGCAAAAGCTAACATACAATAGGGGGGTAAGGTAAAATTTAACAGCCCAACTTATAGAAACGGTGTTTTTTAAGCAAAGCCTTAAGATCTAAAAAAGCAAAGGGGCGATATAAAATGAAAAAATGGCTTATAGCAGCCGTTGCATTTTTATTGTTAACCACAGTCAGTTATTATGGTTACAAAAGCTTAACGGAAAAAAAGAATCTTGAGCAACCAACTGCGCATCATGGGGAAAAAACAGCGGAAGATCAAAACCAGGATGGCCATGAACATAAGGGTGGCCACGCAAAACATGAAACAAGCAAAACAGCGGAAAGTGAAGTAACGACCGAGGTTGCTGTACAAAACAGTGAACTGGTTATTTCTGTGAAAGATGCTTCAGG
>JAPSKG010000154.1 GCA_031177795.1 Domibacillus sp. | reverse complement strand
TCGCTGTTTTTCTTTTTTACGGTTTGTTTGGTAGGATTGCTAGAACTTTTACAGATTATCAGCCCGCCTGACATTTTCTTTTGGGCCCATGCAGCAATTGTTGCAAGCATTGTTCGGTTAAGTGTTATTTTGCTTGTTTCAACCTTTGTTTACCAGTCCTTTAACCTTCCTGTAACCGCTGCTTTTTCGGGTGCAGCTGTTTACGGGCTTTCTATTATGTATTTTCGCCATGCTGTTTTTTGGGAATTTTTCGCTGATGCTATGCTCTGGGTGCCTTTTCTTGTATTCAGCATTGAAAAAATTATTAGAGAAGGGAGGCCAGTCTTTTTTATTGCGACTTTTTCATTAATGCTGATAAATAATTTTTACTTTGCTTACGTTAACTTGATTTTTGTTATCATTTACCTGTTATTTCGATGGCTTCTGCCGCTGTCAAAGCAAGAGCTGCCTAAAAAAAAGCAGCTTCTATTAGTAGTGAAAAGCGGTTTAATTAGTTTTTGCATAAGCGCTGTGTCGTTTATCCCGGCTGCTTATGGCTTTTTTAACAATGAACGTCCTTCCTATCAACAGGAAATTCCTTTGTTTTCTTTTGATGATAATTTGTTGTTTTCCAGCCGTTTTATTATTTTGCCGGCTCTTTTTTCGGTTTTTTTATTCATGCGTTCTTTTTATAAAAACCGCGTTTTTGCTTTTTTTGCTTGCTTGAGCTTTTTTCTTGTGCTGCTTCATTTTAGTCCGTTAGCAGCAAGCGCTTTTAATGGATTTTCAGCTCCTCAGTACCGGTGGGAATATATTCTTTCTTTTTCAGCAGGCGGTGCTGTGGCAGTGGGCCTGACTCTTTTAAGAAAAGTTTCTCTTTATGAAGTTATTACTTCCATCATTGCAACTCTTTTTGTATACGGGCTGTTTGGCGTTCTTCAACAAAAACTGCCGATTGCAAGTGGGCAGTTAAACAAGTTGCTGATGTTTATTTTGCTGTTGCTGCTAATAACCGTGGTGGCAGTTTTTGTTTGTAGCTGGAAAAAAAATCAGCAAGCCTTTTTTTTGCTGCAAGCGTGGATTTTACTTTCCGGTGTACTAGTCGTAAATGTATATCAAAAATATGCGGTATACGATTATTCTGTCCATCAAGTTTCCAGTGCATTTTTAAAAAGTGACGCCTACAACAGCAAAGAGCAACAGCAGTTAATTGAAAAAATAAAAAAACAAGAAGGAAACAGCCTGGTTCGGATCGACTGGATGGCCAAACTAAGAAACAACACACCTATAGTTCAGCAGTTTAACGGCACTAGCTTGTATTCAAGCATTTTTAACCAGGAGCTTTTGTTTTTTTACTGGCACGATTTACAAGTTGATATGAGCAGAGAAAGCGTGAGCCGTTATGCCACTCTTGGAAACAGGGCTAATCTCCACAGCTTGCTTCGAGCAAATTACTGGATACGGGAAAAAAAGAAAAGCAGCCAGGCGCCTTACGGATTTGTTTTGGTGGATGAATCTGAACATTATGTTGTTTATAAAAACACGCTGCCGCTTCCTTTTATTAGAACGGCTAAACATGTTTTTTCAGAAACCGACTTAAAATCCGCTTCTCCGCTGGACAGGGAACATGCCATGCTGACAGGAGTAGTGCTGAACCGGAAAAGTTCAACTAAGCTGCCAAAAGAAAAAAACCACATTGGCACCACCGGCATAAAAGAAGTTGGCGCTTTTTATGGCAATGGCCGCCTGGTAGTTACAGAAAAAATAGGAGGAATTGATTTAATTCTCGATCCATCATTTTCAAAAACAGGGGATTTTTATATTCATCTTTTCGTTAAAAATTTTGAAGGCAAAGGTTTTCCTTTGAAAGTGAATGAATACCGTACAACCAGGAAACATAATAAGTCTATTTATAAAACGGGACTTAATAACCTGGTTATCCGTGTGCCGAAAAAAGAAAAAATTTCTATTCGCGTGCCAAAAGGAACTTATGAATTGAAAAACATTGAATTATACGAAGAAAACTACCAGGAGTTAAAAACAGCGTCGGAAAAATCCAAAAACGAACCTTTGTTTAAATGGAAGAAAAATGTTTTAACGCTTTCCTTTAACAATCAAACAAAAGAAAAATATATGGTTTTGCCTATCCCTTATGAAAAAGGGTGGGAGCTTCGAATAAATGGAGACAAAACGCCAATTGATCAAGCAAATTATGCATGGACAGGATTTGCATTAAAAAAAGGAATCAATCACATTCAGCTGGTTTATTATCCTCCTTATTTTCGCCTTGCTTTTTTCTTAACGCTGGCTGGCATTGTAAGTGCCATTCTTTTTTTGAAAAAAGCAGACACCAATCGTTAAAACGCCTTGTTGTAAGGAATAGCTTTTTCGGTAAATAGCGTTCCTTGTCTCTGTCGTATATAATAAAGAAGATGAATATACATAAACGGGAGGCACTTCAATGACGATCTATACAGGATTTGTAGGGACCTATACAAAACAGGATGGAAAAGGCATTCATTCTTTTCAGCTTGATACAGAAAAAGCTGAATTGTTGAATGCAGCCGTTGCAGCAGAAGTAGATAATTCAACGTACTTGACGATCAGCGAAAATGAGCGCTTTTTATATGCGGTTGAAAAAGGGGGAAAAGGCGGCGGGCTTGCAGCGTTTTCTATCCATGAAGGCAAGCTTCAAAAATTAAATGATGTGCTTGAAAGTGAAAAAGTACCATGCTATGTGGCATTAAATAAAAATGGCACACGGGCGTTTGCAGCACAATATCACGCTTGTACAGCAGAGATGTACAGCATTAATGCAGAAACGGGCGAGCTGATTGACTTGCTGGATGTGGCGACGCATACAGGTTCAGGGCCAAATGCGGACCGCCAGGAAAAATCACACCCGCACTTTTTCAGCACTACATGCGATGAGCGTTTTGCTGTTGCCGTGGATCTTGGAACAGATGAAATCATTACGTATGAGCTTGCAGGAGAAGATTTATTGAAAAAAGCGGTTTTTAAAACACAACCAGGCGCAGGCCCGCGTCATCTAGTGTTTCATCCAAATGGACATGCTGCTTATGTAATGACAGAGTTAAGCAATGAAGTGCTTGTTTTATCATTTGATGAAAATGAAGGCACATTTGAACTGCTTGCTTCACACAAAACAATCCCGGCTGATTTTTCAAAAAACAGCCAGGGCAGTGCAATCCGCATTTCTTCAGACGGCCGTTTTTTATATGCTGGAAACCGCGGGCACAACAGCATTGCTGTATTTGAAGTAATGGAAAACGGATACGATATTAAATTAGTAGAAATTGTTTCAACAAAAGGCGACTGGCCGCGTGATTTTAATTTGGATCCAACAGAAATGTTTCTTGTTGTTGCTCATGAAAAAACACATAATGTCGTTTTATTTAAGCGCGGGGCGGAAACAGGGCGCCTGACACCGGCAAACTCTGAAGTTACTGTGCCAGAAGGAGTTTGCGTAACGTTTTTAAAAGGAAACTAAACGAAAGAAGGCTTTTTATTGGAAGCAATCAATAGTCTTATCCAAACATACGCGGCATTTTTTGATGGAGAAATGTGGCTGCACGTATTGACAGATCCGGTTAGCTGGGGGTTAATGGGCACGCTTGTTGTTTTGGAGGGACTTTTGTCAGCGGACAACGCACTTGTCCTGGCCGTGATGGTGCGTGATTTACCGGAAAGCCAAAGAAGGAAAGCCCTTTTTTACGGGTTGCTTGGAGCTTATACTTTTCGGTTTATTGCTATCGGGCTAGGTGTTTGGCTGGTGCAAATTCAATGGGTAAAGATAATCGGAGCGCTTTATTTAGCTTGGCTTGCGTTTCGTTACTTTAATCCATACGGTAAGAAAGAAGAAGCAAAACAGCCAGGCAAAGCAGGCTTTTTAGTTCGGTTATTCGGGCCTTTCTGGGGAACAGTTGCAGCAGTAGAGCTGGTAGACATTGCTTTCTCCATTGACAGTGTGCTTGCTGCATTTGGCGTCAGCAAAGAAGTCTGGATTTTGTTTATTGGCGGTGTGCTTGGAGTTCTTATGATGAGGACGGTAGCTGGATTGTTTATTAAAATGATTGACCGTATACCGGAGCTAGAAACAACTGCTTACGTGCTAATTGCTCTTATTTCAGTGAAAATGCTGCTTAGTGTGGCAAATATTGAAATAAGCCACGCTGTTTTTTTGCTGATAATGGCTATTGCGTTTTCAGGGGCATTGATTTTAAATTTTTTGAAAAAAAGAATTTCCTTTTCTTAAAGGAATTCCGTTGCTTTAAAACGGAATTTCTTTTTTTTATCCATGCTACAGAAGAAACAAGCAATCATCAAAAAAACATTGTATCATTCAGTAAAACCAACTATGGGGGAAAACGAGCATGGGGGCTTTTATAAAAGAAAAAGAAAGGTCAAGATCAAGCCGGCTATTGCTGTTGGCAAGTGTGATTTTGCTTGCTTTAAATATGCGGGCGCCTATTACCTCCGTTGGACCTCTTACACCAATGATTCGGGATAGCCTCGCTCTTCCCAATGCAGCGGCGGGCGCTTTAACAACAGTTCCGCTGCTGGCATTTGCCGTTTTATCGCCATTTGCTTCTAAACTGGCGCGGAAACTTGGGATGGAAGTTGTCCTTTTTGGTGCGCTCCTTTTATTAACAGCAGGGCTTATGGTACGCCCGGCTGGAAGCATCACTGCCTTATTTGCTGGCACGGCTTTTGTTGGCACCGCTATTGCCCTTTGCAATGTGATTGTACCTGCCTTTGTTAAAGAGCACTTTTCTCATCACATTGGTTTAATGACAGGTTTTTATGCTACATCAATGAACCTGGCAGGAGCACTGGGTTCTGGATTCAGCGTCCCTATTGCTTTAAGAAGCGATTTTGGTTGGAGAGCGGCGCTTGGCTTTTGGATTATTCCAACCATTGCAGCAATTCTCATATGGTTTTCCCAATGGAAATATATACGCCGGCCAATTAAAACTGCTCCAAAGCCTTATAAAAAAAGCAACTTGAAAAGCTCTAAGCTGGCCTGGTGCGTCACAGCTTTTATGGGATTGCAGTCGCTGTTGTTTTATACACTTATTGCCTGGCTTCCTGATATTTTGCAGGAACAGGGCTTTCATGCAAGCTCTGCCGGCTGGATGCTGTCGATCATTCAATTTACACAGCTGCCATTTACGTTTATTGTTCCGATTATTGCCGGCCGGATGAAAAATCAGCAGCCGCTTGTTATCATTACCGTTTTATGTATGATAGCAGGATTAAGTGGAATTGTGCTTTCCTGGACAAATTTGATTTTACTTTGGATTATCTTAATTGGAATTGCCGGTGGTTTTGCTTTCAGCCTGGCTATGATGTTTTTTAGCCTGCGGACAAAAAACTCCCTTGAAGCAGCAGATTTATCTGGCATGGCGCAATCAGCCGGTTATTTATTTGCTGCTTCTGGCCCGGCGTTGTTTGGTGCCCTTCATGATTACGGAAAAGATTGGGATTTTCCTCTTTTCCTTTTGATAGGAGCGGCAGCCGCTTTGTT
>JAPSKG010000153.1 GCA_031177795.1 Domibacillus sp. | reverse complement strand
TCAATCTTCACCGGGTCTTGAACGGGAAGAAGTATTGAAAAACGCACCAGACCAGCAGGACGGGCAAATCCGTGTACCGTCGATTATTGAGTAAGGAGGAGAGACCGTGTCATTATTTGATCATAAGCTGACTGAAATTCAGTCAATGCTTCAGAAAAAAGAAATTGCTATTCCGGATCTTGTAGACGAGTCATTTAAGCGCATTGCTGCCGTTGACGGTGATGTTCAGGCGTTCCTTACACTGGACGAAGAAAATGCTCGAAAGCAAGCGGAAGAAGCACAGCAATCAGGAAAAACAGGTGTCCTGCATGGTGTTCCGATCGGTGTGAAAGATAACATTGTTACAAAAGGCCTTCGGACAACTGCAGCAAGCCAAATTCTTTACAACTTTGACCCGATTTACGATGCAACAGTAGTAAACAAACTTCGGGATGCCGGTACTATTACGGTCGGCAAGCTAAACATGGATGAGTTTGCAATGGGATCTTCAACTGAAAACTCGAGCTACCAAAAAACACGCAATCCGTGGAATTTAAATCATGTGCCAGGCGGATCCTCCGGCGGTTCAGCGGCAGCTGTTGCAGCGGGGGAAGTGCCGTTTTCACTTGGCTCTGATACAGGCGGCTCGATTCGTCAGCCGGCATCATTCTGCGGTGTAGTCGGCATGAAACCTACATATGGGCGTGTGTCACGCTTCGGCTTAATCGCGTTTGCGTCATCTCTTGACCAGATCGGCCCGATTACACGCAACGTAGAAGACAATGCTCATTTACTTGAAGCCATTGTCGGCGTTGACCCTTATGATTCCACATCTGCTAATGTGCCAGCGGAAAAGTTTAGTGAAAACTTAAACGGCGGCGTAAAAGGACTGCGCATTGCCGTGCCAAAAGAATATCTTGGCGCAGGTGTTTCAGAAGAAGTAAAGCAATCCGTCCTGGACGCTCTTCAAGTTCTTGAAGGATTGGGTGCTACATGGGAAGAAGTATCTTTGCCACATTCAAAATATGGCGTAGCAACTTATTATTTGCTGGCGTCATCTGAAGCATCATCAAATCTTGCCCGCTTTGACGGAATTCGTTATGGGTACCGTGCTGAAAATGCGGAAAATTTAATAGATCTTTATAAGAAAACACGCGCAGAAGGCTTTGGCGATGAAGTAAAACGCCGTATTATGCTTGGGACATTTGCACTTAGCTCCGGCTATTACGATGCATACTACAAAAAAGCGCAGCAAGTTCGTACATTAATCAAGAAAGATTTTGAAGATGTATTGGAAAGCTATGACGTAATCATTGGGCCAACAACTCCAACGCCTGCATTTAAAATTGGAGAAATTATTGATGATCCATTAACGATGTACGCAAATGATATTTTGACCATTCCAGTAAACTTAGCCGGCGTACCGGGAATTTCGGTTCCTTGCGGGTTTACAAACGGCCTTCCGCTTGGCCTTCAAATTATCGGGCGCCATTTTGATGAAAAAACTGTTTACCGTGTTGCACATGCTTACGAGCAGGCAACTGATTTTCATAAACAAAAACCGCAGCTGTAAAGGAGGGACCATACGTGCAATTTGAAACAGTGATCGGACTTGAGGTCCATGTGGAATTAAAAACAAACTCAAAAATCTTTTCATCCGCGCCAGCTCACTTTGGAGCGGAACCAAATACAAACACAACCGTTATTGATCTCGGCTATCCGGGTGTGCTGCCGGTAATGAATGAAAAAGCCGTTGAATTTGCGATGAAAGCGGCAATGGCGATCAATTGTGAAATCGCAGAGGAATCGATCTGGGACCGGAAAAATTATTTCTATCCAGATAATCCAAAAGCATACCAAATTTCACAAAATGACAAGCCGATTGGTGAACACGGCTGGGTTGAAATTGAAGTGAATGGCGAAACAAAACGAATTGGCATTACCCGCCTTCATTTAGAGGAAGACGCAGGCAAACTGACTCATGCGGGCAAGCATTCTCTTTGCGACTACAACCGCCAGGGAACCCCGCTTGTTGAAATTGTTTCAGAGCCGGACATCCGTACGCCGGAAGAAGCTTATGCGTTTCTTGAAAAACTAAAAGCGATTATCCAATACACAGAAGTATCGGACTGCAAAATGGAAGAAGGATCTCTTCGCTGTGATGCCAATATTTCAATTCGCCCGTTTGGCCAAAAAGAGTTTGGCACAAGAACGGAATTGAAAAACTTAAATTCTTTTAACTTTGTGCGTAAAGGGCTTGAGTACGAGGAAAAACGCCAGGCAGAAGTGATTTCATCTGGCGGTAAAGTCGAACAGGAAACACGCCGTTTTGACGAATCAACAGGTAAAACCATCTTAATGCGGGTAAAGGAAGGATCGGATGATTACCGGTATTTCCCGGAGCCGGATTTACTTCCTGTTTACATTGATAATGAGTGGAAAGAACGTGTCCGTGCTTCTATTCCAGAACTGCCGGATGCCCGCAAAAAGCGTTATATGGAAGAGCTTGGGTTGCCTGCACACGATGCGAAAATTTTAACGATGTCAAAGGACATTGCTGATTTTTTTGAAGCGACTGTGGCAGCTGGAGCAGGTGCAAAGCAAGCATCGAACTGGCTTATGGGTGAAGTTCCAGCGTATTTAAACGCGGAAAACAAAGAGCTTGCTGAAACACAATTAACTCCGGAAAACCTTGCCGGAATGATTTCGCTTTTGGAAAATGGGACAATTTCTTCAAAAATTGCCAAAACGGTTTTCAAGGAATTGATTGAAACAGGCGGCGATGCGGAAACAATTGTGAAAGAAAAAGGGCTCGTGCAAATTTCCGACGAATCAGCTCTTTTGAAGTTTGTAAATGATGCACTTGATGCAAACCCGCAATCAATTGCAGACTTTAAAGAAGGAAAGAAAAAAGCAGTGGGCTTCCTGGTCGGCCAAATTATGAAAGCTTCAAAAGGACAGGCAAATCCGCAAGCTATTAATAAGTTACTTTTAGAAGAAATTCAAAAACGTTAAAAAAAAAGCCGCTTCAAGCTTGAAGCGGCTTTTTTCTTTTTGGCGAAGTATTTAATTCCAACTTGACTTATCGGATAAAAAACTATAAATTATATATATCTTATAAAAATAATCGGAATTAAAATGGAGGATGGCACGATGAAAGAAGAATATTCAGTTATACCAGGTGCTGAATCGTTTTATCTTGAAGGAAACGAAATCGGCATTGTGTTATGCCACGGGTTTATTGGCACGCCACAAAGCATTCGCGATGTAGCTGAAGCATTAAACAAACAAGGTTTTTCTGTTATCGCGCCACGCTTAAAAGGCCATGGCACCCACCAGTTGGACATGGAAAAATGTACGCATGCAGACTGGTATGAAAGTTATTCACATGCTTATCAGTTTTTGAAAAAACGCGGCAAGCAAATTTTCTTAATGGGCCAGTCCATGGGAGGCACCCTCACATTAAAGTTTGCCGCAGCTCAAAACGATGCGGATATTGAAGGAATCATTACTATTAATGCTGCCCTTACTTTGCCAGCTCTTGATTATATACAAAAAAGTCAGGCGCTTCGCTTTATTCCAGAAGGCGCACCGGATATAAAAAAAGAAAATGTTTATGAAATTGCTTATGAAGAAGCACCGGTAAAATCAATTCGTGAATTGCAAAAGCTAATGAAAGAAGTGCCGCCAATGCTGCCGCGGATTAGCGTGCCGGCTCTTTGCATTAAGTCGGCTACAGACAATGTAGTGCCGCCTGAAAACACAATGTATATTTATGAAACTATTTCTTCATCCGAAAAAAACATGGTCACTTTGCCAAATTCTTATCATGTTGCCACAATGGATAACGACCAGGAACTAATTGTGGAATCTGCTGTGAATTTTATCTTTTCTCACGTGCGTTCAAAAAAAGCCGTATAAAAAACCGCCAATTGTTTGGCGGTTTTTTTATTACCCTTTCAACAAATCTCCAAGAATTTTCACTGCTTTTTCAATTTCTTCATCGGTTACGTTCAGGGGAGGAAGAAGGCGGATAACATGTGTGCCGGCTGTTAAAATAAGCAGGTTTTGTTCACGTGCTTTTGTTATAAATGGACCGGCTTCTTCTGTTAATTCAATTCCAACCATTAATCCTTTTCCTTTTATCTTTTTGAAAATTGGCGTATCTTTCAATGTTTCCTGCAGCAAAGAATGAAGTTTTTCGCCTTTTTTCGTTACATCGGCTAAAAATGACTCCGCAAAAATAGTTTCTAACGTTTCTTTAGCAGCTGCAAGAGCTACGGGATTGCCGCCAAATGTGGAGCCGTGTGAACCGGCTGAAAAAGCTTCCGATAAATGGGCTTTTCCGATAATAGCACCCAGAGGAAAACCGCTGGCAATGCCTTTTGCTACAGAAACAATATCGGGATCAAGGCCAATATGCTGGAAAGCAAATGCTTTTCCGGTCCGTCCGATACCTGTTTGAATTTCATCAATAATAATGAGCGAGCCGTTTTCGTGAGCCAATTTTTCCGCTTCTTTTAAAAAGTCCGCCTGGCCTTCATTAATTCCGCCTTCTCCTTGAATTACTTCAAACATAATGGCAGCTGTATTGGCATCAAGAGCTGTTTTTAAAGCATTGATATCATTCATTTTCACGTATTCAAACGTTTCAAGCATAGGGCCAAACCCTGTTTTAATTTTATCTTGTCCAGTCGCAGACATGGTCGCAAAAGTCCGTCCGTGGAAAGAATCGATGAAAGTAATGATTTTTGTGCGGGTGGTAGCTTTTCGTGCAAGCTTGATAGCTGCTTCGTTCGCTTCAGCACCGCTGTTTCCAAAAAACACAAGATCAAGGCCAGATGCTTTTGTCAGCTGTTTGGCCACTTTTTCTTGAAGTTCAATTTGAAATAAGTTGGAAGTATGCCAGAAAAGTTCAAGCTGCTCTTCAACAGCTTTTTTGACATTTTCCGGAGCATGGCCGAGGTTGCAGACGCTAATGCCAGATGTGAAATCAAGATATTCTTTGCCGTCTTTTGCAGTAAGATAAGCTCCTTTTGCTTTTACAGGAGTAACATCCCATCTTGCATATGTAGGAAATAAATAACTCAATGTACTGCCTCCTCTTTATTAAACTGTGTGCCAAACCACTGTCCGTCTTCATAAAATGGTTTTTTCCCTGAAACGATATGAACATGTCCACAGCTTTCAAGGGCTTTCAGTGCCGTTTTCACTTTTGGGATCATGCCGCCGCTAATCACCCCTGAATCAATTAAAGCATTTGTTTCTGTTCCGGTTAACTCGCGAATTAGCTCACCGTCTTTTAAAACACCGGGTACATCGGTTACCATAAGCAAATGGTCAGCAGAAAGTGCATGAGCCACTGCTCCGGCTGCATGGTCAGCATTCACGTTTAATACAGAGCCGTCCGGGCCTTGGGCAATCGGTGTTAAAACAGGAAGCAGGCCAGCTTGCAACACACTTTCTAGAACAGAGGTATTTACAGAGGTTACATCCCCCACAAAACCAAGTTCTTCTTTATCAATAAAATCAGCTTTTAAAATTCCCTGATCGCTTGATTGAAGCCCAATTGCTGCAATCCCGTATCCTTCAAGA
>JAPSKG010000152.1 GCA_031177795.1 Domibacillus sp. | reverse complement strand
CAGGCAAAAAGCTGAGCAGCTCGCGGCACAAATCGAAGCAGGTAACCAGCAAGCTGTTTTTTCTTTTGGAACAGCCGCTCAAGCAAAGCTGTCTGACTTTTCCCATCACATGCTTGATCATGTGCATCGTAAAGACATCGGCCCCATTGGTGATATTTTAAATGACTTAATGAAAAACTTAAAAACTGTTGATCCGGACGAGCTTCGGAATGAAAAACGCAATGTGTTTTCCCGCTTGTTCGGCAAAGTATCAGATTCTATTCAAGAAGTGATGACACGCTATCAAAAAGTGGGCGCCCAGATTGACCGGATTGGCGTAAAGCTTGAACACTCCAAACGAGGCTTAATGGAAGACATTCGTTTGCTAGAACAGCTGTACGAAAAAAACAAAGAATATTTTCAGGCATTAAATATTTACATTGCAGCCGGAGAATTGAAGCTTGAGGAAATTGAAACAAAAATAATTCCAGCGCTTCGGCAAAAAGCTGAACGCTCCGGTGACCAAATGGATTTTCAAGAAGTTAATGACATGGTTGCTTTTGCCGATCGCCTTGAAAAACGGCTGCATGATTTAAAGCTGAGCCGCCAGATCACCATTCAAAGTGCACCGCAAATCCGGCTGATTCAAAACACAAACCAGGCGCTTGCTGAAAAAATACAATCATCCATTTTAACTGCTGTTCCTCTTTGGAAAAACCAGATTGCCATTGCTTTAACGCTGGTCCGCCAGCAAAAAGCCGTACAAGCACAAAAAGAAGTATCAAAAACCACAAATGATCTTTTGCTGAAAAATTCGGAAATGCTGAAAGTAAACTCGATTGAAACTGCCCGGGAAAATGAACGCGGCCTTGTTGATATTGATACATTAAAGAAAACGCAAGAAAATTTAATTACGACGCTTGAAGAAACGCTTCGCATTCAACAGGACGGCCGTGCAAAAAGAAAAGCTGCTGAAGAAGAATTAATAAGCATGGAAGAAGATTTAAAACAACGCTTGCTTCGTTTAAAACAATAAAAATCTGGCCCGGTTATTTCCGGGCCAGATTTTTGTGTTTTTCCATTTAATTAAATGCTGTCGAACAGTAATTTTTTTAAAATAGGCGTTAATATTTGAGGCAGTTCTGACACATCCGGAGCTATAATAGATCCCGGGCCATAAATTGATTTCATCGTTTGCTGCCGGGATTCATTAAGCGCTTCATCACCAATAAACAAGTTAAACACCATTATGCTTTTTTTACGCGCCAAAAGCACCGCTTCATGTGTATCAAGTACCCCGTTTTTATCGTAATCTGCCGCCGACGGCTCTCCATCTGAAAAAACAATAATAAATTTGCGTTGTTCACTGCGCCGTTCCATTTTATCAATCGCTACACGCAAAGCAAACCCGTCCCGATTGTCTTCTTCCGGCCGAAGCTGCATAATAGCCGGACCTGAATCGGCTTGATATGAGCGTGCAAATGGAACAGCCGTCAAAAAGTAATTCGGTTTTTCATTTCCTTTTAAGGAAGCCGTATCTTCCCAAAAACCCGTAATTTCATGCGGAACGCGAAGAGATGCTAATGTTTCATGAAAGAGAGCTGCACTTTTTTTTACATCATCCATTTTGTCGTACATGGACGCTGAGCTGTCAATTAACAAATAAAAAGCAGCATCAATTTCCCTTGACGGCGCTTGTTTTTTGTAAAAAAGGCGGGGATTGTCATCTGTAAAATACCGTGTTAGCTTTTGACCCAGGCGCCCTGTAAGCAAATCGGTTCGAGAACTTGTTTTCTTTTTTTCAATTGATTTTTCAATCATGCGCTTTAATCGATGAACGACAGGTGCGTTTTCTTCCTTTAAAAGGCGGTACTCTTCCTTTTCTTCAGCAAAAGCAGCCCGCGGCTTTTCAAAAATTGCTTTTGCTCCGATGTTTTCTTTTCCAAAGCGGGTATCATCCGCTTGTTCTTCGGCATCGCGCCTTTCTGCCAAAAGACGGTTGTACTGCTCGCGTGACGCTTTTTTGGAGCGGCCCTGAACGGAAGCAAGCGCAGCATCTCCTTCATCGCCTTCACGTGCTGTGTTTCCCGTCATGGGGGTTTTAGCCCCCTGGTCAAGGTTAAATTGCATAAATGTTCCACGCGTTTCCTCGGATTCACGGTGCCATGTAGAAAACTGTTCGTCAAACTGCTCATTTTCTTTTTCTTCCCGCTCATCATCATTAGCAAGCGGATCCTGCCTTTTACCGGGATCAGTCCATTCCTCTTTTGTTTCTTGTTCATATTCAGGCAAATGGCTGTAATTATTCACCATATCGCGAACATCCATATCTTCAAGGACTTCAGCAATGTCTACAACAATTTGAATCACATCTTTTGTGGAACGGGCATCAAATAGCGCTCTGGCTGTTCGGTCTATAAAAGGAATGGCTCCATCGATAGCCGGATGTATACTCGGCCATTCAAAAGGCGTGTCAGCCTGCCAGAGTGCATAAAGCATGTTGTAAACAGCATCAGAAAAAAATCCTTTTGAACAATTAACAGAAGCTTGGCCTTGATGATATCGCCTCATCACTGCTTTTCGTATTTGAAATGCTTTTTTTGTTCCTGGCCTCACTTGCACACAAAGCGGTTCAAGACGGATATCTTCGGCAACGGCTAAAAGCTGCTTGGAAAAAGAAGACCGTTTTTTCAATAAAAATTGCTGAACTGCTTTTTTATCGGTAAATTGCGCTGTTCCAAGCGCCCGCAAATAAACATCGCTTTTCATGCCGCCCGTTTCTTCTTTTTTTGTCCGGTGATGCCAAAAGTGGCTTACATATAAAACGGCAGGATCAGCCTGCAAATAAGCAAGCGGGCCAAACTCCACTTTTAAATCCGCATTACCAGACATGGCAGCAGCAAGATCCGACAATTCCATCCAAAAAGCAGAGTTCACTGTTTCGTCATTGAATTGAATAAACCGCTCCACTTTAGTCGAACCACGTTTCCGCCGCATTCATAACAGCTGCTTTTTCCCGTTCATCTTCCAGTTTGCCAGCAATGGCACTTTCCACCGCCCGTAAAGCCGGAATGTATACAGCAAGGTCACAAGCATCGACCAGTGCCCGGATGGATGAAGCTTCTTCCGGAAGCCGGCCGTTTTGGACCAGGGTCGTTAAATCGGCTGATAGTGCCACAAACTTCTGCAGCACTTCTTCATCTTTTAGTATTGATTGCTGCTGAAGTACCCGGAAAAGAACGTCACCTGATATATAAGGAATTTCAAAAGTAACAAACCGGTTTTTTAACGCTTCATTCATAGGAGCAGTTCCTGCATATCCTTCATTAACGGCAGCAATGACGCTAAATTCTGGTTTGGCTTTTACCACTTCCCCTGTAAACGGATTAGTGATTTGCCGGCGGTAGTCAAGTACGCCATTTAAAATCGGCAGTGTTTCAGGCTTTGCCATGTTGATTTCATCAATATATAAAAGGTGGCCTTTTTTCATTGCTTGAATAACCGGGCCTTCAATAAAATCAATTTGTGCTTTTCCATTTACTTCTGTAATGGTTTTAAAGCCAAGCATTGCTTCTGCATCCAAATCTACTGAGCAGTTTATGCTGTGGACTGGCTGACCAAAATAATCGGCAAGAGACTCAGATAATTTTGTTTTCCCTGATCCTGTCGGCCCTTTTAATAAAATGTTTTTTCCTAATGCAAGCGACACAATTGTATCAGTTAAAACATGTTCATCTTGTGCAAGATAACCTGTTATGTCACTTTCTGTTTTTTTTTGAAATAAGTTTTTTCTGTCATTTATAATTTTTTTTATAGGTTCTGGAATTGTTGAATTAAACATAAAATCGTCCTTTCCGCTAACATTACATGACTATCATCATACACTTAAAAGCAAGCAAAACGCAAAAAAGCCGGCTTGTTAGCCTGCTTTTTCACTTACATTTCATATTCATACATATACAGGCCGCGCCCAAGCTTCCGAACATGCGCATTTTCACGTTCCAAAGCATTCATAAACGTGGTCATATTTGCTATTTTTTTCCCTGTTTGGTCTTCCACAAACCGCTGAAGCTCCACTCCGCGGATCGGCGTGTTTTGCTTTTTCAAAATACTGATCGTCGTGTCCCGCAGTTCCGTTAAACTTTCGCTTCGTCTTCCTCTGCGCGGTTTTGGAGGCGCGCCAATGGTTGTGATGGAGGCTACTTCTATTGGTTGTTTTTCTGGCCCGTCAAGTTCTTTTAATCTAGCAAAAATGCTTTCACGTTCTTTTTTAAACTCTTGCATTACTCGAACTTCTGCATCTGCTAACTGTTCTAGTCTGATTTTCAATGCAATTCGCTCATCAAACAAGTTTTTCACTCCTTGCAGCTATATTCTTCTCTTATTTTACTTCTTGAAAATAATCTTTATAGAAGCCAGACACTTTTCCTTTATTATCTACTACAAAATAAAATTCTTCTGTTTCATTTTTCACCTCATAAAGGTTGCCTTCCGTTAATACATTTTCCACTACATATTTCTCTGCTTTAGTGTGAATGCACTTTACTTGTTTGATTGTTTTTTTTTCGTCCCAAATTTTATGAATCATTATTTTTTCTCCTTCATTATTTTCTGTACCGCATCCGGTATAAGTTTATGAATATCAAATGGCCGCATTGTTTGGGCCGGATACTTGCTTTGCCACAAATCAGCGCAAAGCCCATGAAGAAAAACCGCATCGGCCGTTGCTTCTTCAACATCTTGATTGCGCAGTGCAAGAGCAAGAACAATTCCAGTTAATGTATCACCACTTCCGCCTTTTGACAAGCCCTCATTTCCAGTTGGATTAATAAAACCAGATCCGTCTTGAAATGCAACAACTGTATATTTTCCTTTTAATACAACCGTGACTCAGCAAACAATCGATAACAATGGAACCGGACTTTTCAGGAAGGTGGCTGTCAAAAGAATAACCGAGCTTTTTAAAGTAAGACAAGTGTTTTTCAGCAGAATTTGCAGTTGGCAGTCCAGCCGGGAAATACAACCTGCATCGGGCTCCGGCGCTTTTTAAATAACGGGCCAGGACAATTCCGTCTCCTCCATTATTTCCTTTTCCAGCGATGATTGTGAAATCATGATTATGTATGGAACAAGCTTGCTTAATAGCCTGGAAAACACCCGCTCCCGCAAGTTCCATCAAGGTAAACCCTGGCATTCCGCGTTTTTCAGCTTCATTATCAATTTTCTTTATCTCACTGCTCTTATAAATATACAACATGACACCCCCTTTTTCATGATTTTATTACAAATTTTAATAAAAAAACAATAAAAAATGGGAAAATTATAACATTTTTAATTAATCTCATTGTAGTATTTGCGTTTTTCTATTTGTCTAGTATAATTAACAGAAAATAAAGAGAATTTAAAAGGCAGTGGAAAATTCATAGTTAATCTGGATTTCCACTGTTGAATCTCTTTATTTTTAACACCACTCAAAGGAGGTCATAAAATGAGAATTATGAGTGACGAGATGCTGGTGGCTGCCTATAGGGATGCGGTAAAAACGGATCGGAATAAGGCTGAAATTGAAACGCTGAAAACGGAAGTGTACAAACGGGGATTATCGCCGAAAATGCCAAAAGAATAAAAAAACCCCGCAGCAAAAG
>JAPSKG010000151.1 GCA_031177795.1 Domibacillus sp. | reverse complement strand
CAGGAATTCCTGTTCACCCTTCTTTTGAAGTTGACCATGCAAGGGCTAAACACCGCTCTATTCTTGTAGCAGGAGGGAACAGCGGGCTTGGACAATTGGAAAAACTTCTTATTCATTTAAATGAATCTTCTCTTTCTTACACATACAAAGTTTTATGTGGTCACAATAAAAAGCTAAGAGCTCAAGTTGAGGCATTTCGCAATCCAAGCATTAAGGCGCTTCCTTACATGAGCAGCCGCGAAGAAATGAACCGGTTCTATGAAGAAGCCTCAGCGATTATTACGAAACCGGGCGGCATTACTGTGAGCGAAGTTCTCGAAAAGGAGTTGCCTGTCTTTATTTCAGGGGCTTTGCCCGGCCAGGAAGAGTTTAACGCGGATTATTTAAAAAAACGGGAGCTTATTTATGAGTTAACAGATGACCTGCCTGTTGAATTGCAGATAACCGCCATTATCGATAGCGACATTGAACGAAACAAGTGGAAAAAACGCCTGGAGCAATACAGCCTTGAAAAAGAACATACAATGACCACTACACTAATTAACATTTTCGGAAAAGAAACTTCCTCCGTCCCGCTGTAACAGCGGGGTCTTTTTATTGGTGAAAATTCAAGGAAAAATGATATAATGTCCTCTTGAGAGAAAATTTTCTTCAGGGAAAGGAAGTACTATGGAAAATTGGATTATTTCGTTAATGGAGCAGTACGGATTATGGGGTATCTTTTTTTTAATTGCACTGGAAAATGTATTTCCTCCTATTCCATCTGAAGTTATCTTAACATTTGGCGGAGTAATGACTGGCCAAACAGATTTAACGGTAATGGGGGTCATTGCTGTTTCTACAGCCGGATCAGTTGTAGGAGCTGTTATTTTGTATGGAATTGGTTTGTTGTTGGATGTTGAAAATTTAAATAAAATAGTTAACCGTTATGGAAAGTTTCTTCGTGTTACAAGTGAAGATATCCACCGGGCCGACAAGTGGTTTGATAAATATGGAGTGTGGACAGTTTTCATTTGCCGGATGATTCCATTGATTCGAAGCCTTATTTCTATTCCAGCAGGCATGTCAAATATGAACTTTTTCCTTTTTCTTTTATTCACAACAGCCGGCACATTAATATGGAATACAGTCCTTGTTAATCTTGGAGCCGCTTTTTCTGATTCCTGGCATACAGTAGTTGAGTATATGGATGTTTATTCAAATGTGGCCTATGCTGTTTTAGCTGTTGTTTTTCTTGCCGCTCTTATATGGTTCGTTAAAAAATTCCGCAGCCGTTCCGCCAAAGATTAACAGGCTAAACTTAAAGTGGTTTAAAAAACCGCTTTTTGCAAACTTATTATGATTGCAAAACAACCGGCCGTTTGTGAGCCGGTTTTTTTCATATTGCACTAATAAAGCGAATGTACCCCGGCTTTACCTTGCACACGGCAGGTGTGCTGGCATAAACTTCACCATCCATATCAATGCGCATCGGGTTTCCGGTGTGAACGGTAAATAATTTAACTCTCCTATGTTCTAGATTTGCTTTTTGTTCATCGGTAACCTGGAGAGTTTTTGTATGTATCATTTCTTTAACTAGTGAAAAACCCGCTTTTTTAACGATAATTAAATCAAGGAAGCCATCTTCATGGCTGGCTTGAAAAGGCAACTCAACTGTTCCGATAAAGTTTCCATTAAGCGCTATAACCATTACAGCGTTTCCTTCTAGTATCTCTCCATCCGCTTCAATCATATAATGAAAGTAAGATGGATTTCGAAACACTTCAAGAGCGCTCAAGTAATAACTTACTTTCCCAATTGCGCTTTTCTTTTTTTCATCAATATTTTCTGATGTCTCCGTAATCATCCCAATTCCCCAAAAATTAACAAAATACCGATCGTTCATGGCTCCAAGATCTACTTTTCGCACTACTCCTGTTTTTAAAAGCCGACACGCTGCCTTTAAATCAACTGGAACACCAATCGAGCGGCTGAAATCATTGCACGTGCCTCCGGGCAAAACAGCAATAATCGGCCGTTTTTCCAGACGGGCAATGCCATTTACACAATCATGTACCGTTCCATCACCGCCATAAATGATCACAATGTCATAACGGTCCCCTAAATGGAAACAAATTTTTTCTCCTTCTCCTGGTGCTGAGATAATGCGTTTTTCAATGTATTCAACAGATTCGCTTACCGTTTTCATTACTTGTTGGGAAATCGGCACTGCTTTCTTCCCTGCATGGTGATTGTATAAAAGAAGTCCGTTTTTAAATCGCATGATGGTACTCCTTTTTAGCCAGGATGGTAAGAAGTAACGACCTTTTTTGAGCTTTTTATGTTCCCGCTGCTCTGCAGCGCACTCCAAAGTGCTGCTCTTGATTTTGTAACAGTTGCTTTTACACCGAGCCTGGCTATGTTATCAATAATTTGATGAGTCCGATCCGCACTCTTCATTGCGATCCATCCTTTTCGCTTTTTATTGTTTATACGTTATTTCAGCAAATATGTTTCATTTTTTATTAACATTTATTACTTTCCCCATTTTGTAGTTTTCAATCCGGATTAATCATACTTTTTCATGTATAGTTAAATTAGACACATTACGGAAACAGGTCGGTGATAAACATGTTGATTGATATTGCTTTTTTTCCGTGGGCAGTTTACTTGCTGTTTGCGCTAAACATTACAATGGCAGCTACCGTTATTTTTTTGGAAAGGCGAGATCCGAGCGCTACCTGGGCGTGGGTAATGGTTTTGTTTTTTCTTCCGCTGCTTGGCTTTATCTTTTATCTTGTTTTCGGACAAAACTTAAGCAAGAGACGCTTATTTGACTGGGACGATAAAAAGAAAATCGGTCTTGAAGAACGAATTAGCCATCAAAAACATGCGATTAAAAATGATATTTATCCATTTGTTAACCCTAATACAAAAGAAAACGCCAAACTTGTTTACATGCTGCTCAGCCACAATGATGCTGTTTTATCCGAAGACAACAATGTTGATATTTTTACAGATGGTGCTGAAAAATTCAATTCTTTAATGGATGACATCCGGTCTGCAAAAAATCATATTCACATTCAGTATTACATTTTCCGCCTGGACGACCTGGGCAAAAAACTTGTGGATCTTTTAACTGAAAAAGCAAAAGCCGGTGTGGAAGTTTGCCTTTTATATGATGACATGGGTTCGCGCATGCTAAGCCGGAAGCAATTTAAAAAGCTTATTGAAGCAGGCGGCGTGGTTGAAACATTTTTTCCATCAAGCCTTCCTTTTATTAATTTGCGGCTTAACTACCGGAACCATCGTAAAATTGTTGTAATTGACGGACAGATTGGTTATGTTGGCGGCTTTAATGTTGGTGATGAATATTTAGGGAAAAACCCTTCATTTGGTTACTGGCGTGATACACACCTTCGCATTACCGGTAGTGCTGTTCATGCATTACAAACTCGCTTTATCCTGGATTGGAATCAGGCATCCAAACGCCATGACTTTATGTATGAGGAACGATTGTTTCCTGTGCCAAAAACAGTAGGCGATGCAGCAATGCAAATTGTAACAAGCGGTCCTGACTCTGAATGGGAACAAATTAAAGTTGGCTATATTAAGCTGATTGCAACGGCCAAAAAATCGATTTATATTCAGACGCCATATTTTATTCCGGATGCCAGCATTTTAGACGCGCTTCGAATTGCTGCATTATCTGGAGTTGATGTGAAAATTATGATTCCGAACAAACCTGATCACCCTTTTGTTTACTGGGCAACTTATTCTTATGCAGGGGAACTTATGAAAGCCGGGGCAAAAATTTACATTTACAATGCAGGTTTTATTCACGCAAAAACAATTGTTGTGGATGAACGGCTTAGTTCAGTTGGAACAGCTAATATTGATGTGCGAAGCTTCCGCTTAAATTTTGAAGTAAATGCTTTTATGTATGACTATGAAACCGGCAAGCGCCTTGCCCGAATTTTCAGGAAAGACATGAATGTTTCATATGAATTAACCCCTAATTTATATTATAACCGTTCGAACATTATTAAATTTAAAGAATCTGTTTCTAGATTGTTATCACCTATTTTGTAAAAAAGCGGAATCTCCGCTTTTTTATTTGTGTCAATTTATTTAATATTTTTTGAATTTTTTGTGAACATATGCTATATTTTATTTATAAACTAACTACGAGGTGATTATATGGATCAACTATTAATGAAACGTTTAAACAAGCAAGGACTTATTTTTGCAGCGGTTCATTCAGTGTTTTTCTTAAACCTCGCCCTTGAATTTTTAGTAGCTCGTTAATAAAACAAAGCCCGCTTTTTTATGCCGCGGGCTTTTTTCTTTTAAGTTTAATAGCTTGCTTCTCTATTTAAACTGTCTTGTTTTTAAAATTTAACCTGTCCATCTCCCTTGCTTTGCAGTATTTTTCTCCCGCCTTTTAATAGCATTTGATAAACTAAAAAGAAAAAGGCGGCTGAATCCATGAACAAATCACAAATTGAATATAAAATTAGAGAGCTAAAGATGGACTATGTTCGAGTTCAAGGTGACCTTGAAAAGCTGGAATCAACCGGCCAGGACACCTTGAAATCTGAGGAAATGCTTATGAGGCTAGAAAAAAAGCTGGCACAACTGAATCATGAACTCAGTAATGCAGCAGACTAGTTTTTTGCCAGCTGAACTTTCTCTTTTTTCTTCATAAAAAAAGCCGCTTATCCAGGCGGTTTTTTTATGGGGTCTTACGCTGAAAATCAAAAAGGCAGCAGGAAGCTTGTTCTTACTTTTTAATTCCTGCTAGTAATAGCGCCAGGACTTTTCGTATACTTCAATCAAATTAGGCCGTATCAATGTATTGGGTTCAAGCTGCAAAGCTTTTCCATCGGCACCTTCAATAAAAGCATCTTCATCTTTTCCAAATAAACTTAGCGCCGGCAACATATCCGTTGTTAAATACCTCGTTTCCTCTAGCACTTTCAAAGAAGATAACGTAATCTTCCGATGAGATGCCAGTACATACCCCCACCCACCAAAACTTGGAATATCAGCATGCAGGTTTTCTGTATGCAGCCCGGCAGCCTCTATTGTTTTATTAATTGTCCAATAAACTTGCGGGGCGAACACAGGGCTTGTTGCTTGCACCATCATAGCCCCGCCCGGCTGAAGATGGTTACGGGCCAGTGAGTAAAACTCTTTTGTATACAGCTTATTAAGAGATTCATTATTTGGGTCTGGCACATCAATTACAATTACATCATAAAACCCTTTTGCTTTTTCTAAAAATCGAAAAGCGTCTTTATTGATAATGCTTACCCTCTCATCGTCCAGAGACCCTTTGTTTAACTCTTTAAGCAAATAATGTGTTCGTGCAGTTTCAGTCATTTCCGGATCAAGATCAACAAGCGTAATTTCCCTTACGCCTTCGTACTTTAGGATTTCACGAACTGCCAATCCGTCTCCTCCGCCCAGCACAAGCACGCGGTTGCGGCGTGATGCAGCCGCCATAGCCGGGTGGACAAGAATTTCATGATAGCGGTATTCATCAGATGAACTAAATTGAAGCTGCCCGTCCAGGTAAAGACGCGTATCTGATTTTTCTCTGGTTAACACAATTTGCTGGTAAGCTGTTTGTTCTGATAACACAACA
>JAPSKG010000150.1 GCA_031177795.1 Domibacillus sp. | reverse complement strand
TCCAGCCAATTGCCCCGCCTTGAAAATCCGGCAGGTCCGGTTTTTTCGGAATATTTCTTTCCTGTAAAAAAGAAACAAGTGCATGAATTGGATTTCCATAAAATTGTTTTTGATTTTCTTTTTCTTTTACAACAAGGCCTTTTTCCGTGGAAATTGCCCGGGCCGCAGGTTTAATTCCAGCAAAGCTATAACGCCCGCCACGGCCGCTTTCAAGAAATGCATGATGCGTTTCTTCTTTTGTTAAAGCGGTGTATTGATGAAAAAACTGATCTTTATCATAATGGATTTTCCGGTAAAAAATATTCACAGGGTGTCACCTTTCAATAGTTGTTGCTTTCATCATAATACGGAGGCGCCCGTTTTGAAAATGATTATTTCACGGCAATAAAACGATTAATAATAACCGGGAAACGAACTGGCGTTATTTCTGTCCAGCCGTTTAATAAAGCTTCCTTTGCCGTTTTGGCTGTTAGTTGCTCAAACAATATGGTTTTAAAACCGACTGATCTTAGTCTTTCCCAATAGCCAGTCAATGTTTCAGCATAGGGAAAATCTGAAGCAGACGGCAAAAAATCAACTTCGGCAAAATCCACAATAAAGCGCCCGCCTTCTTTTAAGGCTTCATAGGCTTTAGCAGTCCATTGGGCTCCATCTGCATACTGATGAATAGAGAGAGGCGCTGCAACTGTATGAAACTCATTTTGCTTAATTTGTGAAAATGATGTTACAGGCAAAACAATGGCCCCGGCATCTAAACACCGGGCTGTTAATGTTTCCGATCCGCCTATAATCATAAGGCGCTCTTGTTGCTGCGGATTAATTGTATTGTAAAGATTACCTTTGATTATTTTCAATGTTTTATCTGATGCTAGCTCTTTCACTGTCATGCCAATACCTCCTTAAAAATAAAAAACCTTTCTTCATGATATAAGAAGAAAGGTTTGAGTAAATCTTCTTATCTCTCAGCTTCCGCTGCAAGAATTAGCACCGTGCCTATTAAAGGTCGGTTGCCGGGTGTCATCGGGCTTGTCCCTCCACCTGCTCTTGATAAGATGTATTTAGTTATCCGTTTATTTGTTAAGGAGGATTATGCCACGTTTCATTTTCACTGTCAACCATGTTACAATTTTTGAAAAAGACTTTGGAGATGACAAAATGAAAATAGCATGTTTACAAATGGATATTGCATTTGGTGACCCTGAAACAAACTATCAAAAAGCTGCTGAGTGGTTAAAACAGGCCAGTGACGCAGGATGTGAATTAGCTGTGCTTCCGGAATTATGGACGACCGGTTATGACTTAACACGCCTGGACGAAATCGCCGATAAAGGAGCTGAACGAGCCAAAGCTTTTTTCGTAAGCAAAGCAAAACAATATGGTATGCATATTGTCGGCGGTTCGGTCGCTAACGATACAGGAAACGGTGTTCAAAACACAATGGTTATCGTCAGCAAAGATGGGGAAGTTATACATGAATACAGCAAATTGCATTTGTTTCGTTTAATGAATGAAGAAAAATATTTAATAGACGGCACTGATGATGGCTTATTTGAACTTGCTGGCGAAAAAATGGCAGGTTTTATTTGTTACGATATCCGCTTCCCAGAGTGGTTCCGCAAACAAGTAATAAACGGTGCACGCGTATTGTTTGTACCGGCAGAATGGCCTCTTGCCCGTGTTGACCACTGGCGAACGCTCTTGATTGCCCGTGCCATTGAAAACCAGGCATATGTGGTAGCCTGCAACCGTGCTGGTTCTGATCCTGACAACAAATTTGCCGGGAATTCGCTTGTGATCGGGCCATGGGGTGAAGTGATCGCGGAAGCAGGGGAAAATGAAGAAATGCTGATTGGCAACATAGACTTTGATGCAATTGACGAAATTCGAAGCCGAATTCCGGTATTTGAAGACCGCCGTGAATCTTTTTATTAATGCTTGTATGCGCCCCGGCTTTGCCGGAGCGTTTTTTGTTTAATCCGGGAAAAATACGCTTTTTTGATGCTTTTATTTCCAACTAATGAGTTGGAATAGTAGCTTAAAATAAACAGGGTCACGCATGCGGGAAAAAGTTATGCACCTATTATAAATCTGGCAACAATCTTTAAGTTCATTATCGTTTTCTTATTCGCCCGTCTAAAAATTAGATGGACTGATGACCTTCTCTTTTCGTTAAGCTGTTTTATTTGTTGAAGAACAAAAACGCCGCAAAAAGGGCCAGATAAAAAAAACCCGCCCATTATGCATGGACGGTCTTGCCCTTTCATTTCCACTCGTATGGTGTTTCCTGGTAAACATAATAGTTAAGCCAGTTTGAATATAAAAGGTGCGCATGAGAACGCCATTTATTAGGCGGTCGCTTTGACGGGTCATTATCAGGAAAATAATTTACCGGCACATCAATTTCAACACCTTTTGCACAATCACGGCTATATTCTTCTGCAAGCGTTGTTGCATCATACTCAAGGTGGCCGGTAATCATAATATTGCGCGCATCTTTCGACATAACCAGCAGCGGTCCTGCTTGCGGCGAAGAAGCAAGCAATAGCAGATCATCGTGCGCTTCAATCGCTTCCTTGCTTACGTCGGTATAGCGGGAAACCGGCGAATAAAATTCATCATCAAATCCGCGCAGCAGTTTCACAGTTGGGTCTGTAATAGTATGTTTGTATACACCTGAACATTTTTTCGGCAATTCAAATTTGCCGATTCCGTAGTGGTGATAAAGGGCTGCCTGGGCACCCCAGCAAATATGAAGGGTTGATGTTACATTTGTTTTTGCCCAATCCATTACATCCTGAAGCTCTGCCCAATAATTCACATCTTCAAATTCCATTAATTCAATTGGTGCGCCAGTGATAATCAGCCCGTCGTAACGGCGGCTTTTTGCTTCTTCCAGCGTAATATAAAATTGCTCAAGATGTGTCTTACTCACATTTTTCGACTCATAAGTCGCTGTATATAAAAACGAAACATTCACCTGAAGCGGTGTGTTTCCGAGCAAGCGCAAAAGATGTGCTTCCGTTTTTTCTTTTTCTGGCATTAAATTTAGAATAAGAATATTGAGCGGGCGGATATCCTGCATTCTAGCACGGTCCGGATCCATAACGAAAATATTCTCTCTTTCTAGAATTTCGCGTGCCGGCAGCTGATGCGGTATATTAATTGGCATAGTTTTCCCCCCTATAGTTTTTCGACTAAATCATTATAGTCACCTTTTTCAAAAAAAAACAACTATCCTTTCCGATTATTTTTAATAATCGGAAAGGATAGTTGTAGTTATAATTTTAAATTTTTGAGCGCATCGGCTAAAGCTGTATTGATTGGCTCATCGCTGTTTTGTTTTTTCAAGTACTGGTTTACATCTTTTTTGTTTGCTGCGCCTTTTCCGCTGGTTTGTTTTCGCTTTTCAAACGCAGACAGCTTTTCGCGGTGCCCGCACTTACAAACAAAAAGTCTTCCTTCACCTTCACCGCGCATTTCCATTTTTTTATGGCAGTTCGGGCAGCGTGCGTTTGTGACGCGGGCGATTTGTTTGCGATAGCCGCATTCACGGTCCTGGCAAACATGCATCTTCCCTTTTTTCCCATTCACTTCCAAAAGTAATTTGCCGCACTCAGGGCATTGCTTGCCTGTTACATTATCATGTTTAAATTTGGCTTCGCTATTTTTAATTTCATTCGTTACCGTTTTGGCATAACGGCGGATTTCTTCCATAAACGCATCAAATTTCAATTTTCCTTTTGCAATGGCATCGAGCTTTTGCTCCCACTCACCTGTCAACGCCGGTGTTTGCAAATCTGCCGGCACAAGTTCAAGCAGCTGTTTTCCTTTTGAAGTCACCCGAATGTTTTGTCCTTGTTTTTCAATTAAAAAAGAATTAAACAATTTGTCAATAATATCTGCACGTGTTGCAACCGTTCCAAGCCCGCCTGTTGCTGCCAGCGTTTTTTTCACTTCCTGCTCCACGTTCATGAATTTTGCCGGATTTTCCATCGCCGACAAAAGAGTTCCTTCATTGAAATAAGGCGGCGGTGTAGTTTCTCCTTCTGTTGCACTTAGCTTGCTTACCGGAAGCTGCTGATTTTTTTCAACAGCAGGCAAAGACGGTTCCGCTTCTTCTTCTTGGCCATACACTTCTTTCCAGCCGGCTGACTTGATAACATTTCCTTTTACAGTAAAAGTTTCACTGCCGATTTTTGCTTCCACAACAGTTTGCTCATATTCGTGCGGAGGCATAAGCACAGCTAAAAATCGTTTTACAATTAAATCATAAATTTTTCTTTCTTTATCGCTTAATTCATTTAACATAGGCGGCTGCTCAGTGGGCACGATCGCATGGTGATCACTTACTTTTGCGTCATTGATAACAGATTTTCCCGGCTTAATGCCACTGCGCAAAATTTTAGCTGCATGCGGCGTATACGGGCGGACTTCTACAGCTTCAACGCGCTCTTTAAGCGTGGAAACCATGTCCTCCGGCAAATAACGCGAATCAGTCCGCGGATACGTAACGAGCTTATGGCGTTCATATAAATTCTGCATAGCATTCAAGGTTTCTTTTGCGGAAAAACCAAACAGCTTATGGCCATCACGCTGCAGTTCAGTTAAGTCGTATAACTCGGGAGCAAACGTTTTTTTCGCTGTTTTTTTCACATCTACAATAACCGCTTTTTCATTTTCGATTGCTCTAAGTATTTCATCACGCTTTTCTTTTGAAAACGTTCGGCTGTTTCCTTTTGCGTCTTGCCACGTTAGCTTCATTCCGCCTGCGGAAGCCTGGATGCCATAGTAGCTTTTTGGCTGGAAATTTTTTATTTCCTCTTCTCGCTTGGCGATAATCGCAAGTGTCGGCGTTTGAACACGCCCGCATGAAAGCTGTGCATTGTATTTTGTTGTTAAAGCACGTGTGGCGTTTATGCCAACAAGCCAATCTGCTTCGGCCCGGGCCACAGCTGAACGATACAGATTTTCATATTCACGCCCATCCCGCAATTTTTTAAACCCTTCTTTTATTGCTTTATCAGTGACGGAGGAAATCCATAAACGCTTTACGGGCTTTTTCGCATGGGCTTTGTCAATAATCCAGCGGGCCACAAGCTCTCCTTCGCGTCCAGCATCTGTGGCAATAACAATGGCCGAAACATCTTTGCGTGTCAGCTGAGTTTTTACCGCCTGGAATTGCTTGTTTGTCTGACGGATAACAACTGTTTTTAGTTTGTCCGGCATAAGTGGCAGGTCTGCCAGATTCCAGGTTTTATATTGATCGCCGTAGCCTTCCGGGTCAGCATGTGTAACAAGGTGGCCCAGCGCCCACGTAACAATGTATTGAGTTCCTTCTAAAAACCCGTTCCCTTTTTTGCTGCATCCCAAGACGCGGGCAATATCACGGGCAACGGATGGTTTTTCTGCAAGTACAACCGTTTTACTCATGTAACCATTCCTTCCTGCAATGCTTTCATTTAGTATATCATATAATTAATAATTATTTTAAAATAACAATCAGAAAAAGGACAAGCCATCCCACATAAAATGAACCGGAACTAAAAACAAAATAAAGAAGGTGATTTCCCATTTTATTTTGCTGTAGCTAAAGTTTTTGCACTCACTTTCTAGTAAAGGCCGTTTTTCATGGCGCTTGCCGGTCTGTTCTCTTCTTTTTTTAAA
>JAPSKG010000149.1 GCA_031177795.1 Domibacillus sp. | reverse complement strand
TATGTTTGATCCATGGGAAAGCTATATGGATATTGATCAGTCAGGCTCTTTGCGCTTATCCAATATTGAATTTACAACAACAACTCTTTGCAATATGCGATGTGAGCATTGTGCCGTTGGGTACACATTACAAACAAAAGATCCAGAGGCGCTTCCGCTTTCTCTTTTGCTGTCCCGCCTTGAGGAAATTCCTTTTCTTCGCTCTTTAAGCATTACCGGCGGGGAACCAATGCTGTCAAAAAAATCCGTTCAAGAATATGTACTGCCGTTGTTAAAATATGCGCATGAGCGCGGAGTATATACGCAAATAAACTCAAATTTAACAGTTTCTGCCGAACAGTATGAACCAATCATTCCTTACCTGGATGTTCTTCATATTTCTCATAATTGGGGCACGGTTGATGACTTTGTGGAAGCAGGATTTGCCAATATGGATCGAAAGCCTTCATACATCCAAAGAGAAAAGCTGTTTACCCGTATGATTGAAAACAGCCGTCTTTTGGCTGACGCTGGAGTAATGGTATCCGCTGAAACCATGTTAAACAAACGGACGCTTCCGCACCTTGAGCATATTCATAAACAAATTGCCGGTGAAATGAAATGCGCCCGCCATGAAATACACCCTATGTATCCAAGTGATTTTGCGAGCGCTCTGGAATCTTTGTCACTTGAAGAAACACGCAGGGCTATTCACCATTTGCTAAATGTCCGTGACAAAACGGTTTGGATGTTGTTCGGCACACTTCCCTTTTTTGCTTGCAGTCCGAATGCCCAGGAACGGGAGCTTGTTTACCGATTGCAAAAAGAACCGCTCGTAACTGTAAGGAACGATCCGGATGGGCGTTCCCGGTTAAATGTTAATATTTTTTCCGGCGACATTATTGTCACTGATTTTGCTGATGCTCCATCCCTCGGCAATATTCAAACAAACTCTTTACAAGAAGGACTTGAAAACTGGACTGCATCAGCTTTGTCGAATGAAATTGACTGCCATTGTTCATCAGTCCGCTGTCTTGGACCTAATCTACTTGTTAAAAAAGCATATTATCCGGATATTGACTTTAAAAACCAAAAAGCTTATTCAGAAAGAAAGGAAGTGCAACTATGAAAAAAGAAACAGCAATTTTTGCCGGCGGCTGCTTTTGGTGTATGGTTAAACCGTTTGATCAATGGGAAGGAATAGATTCTGTCGTGTCAGGATATACAGGCGGACATGTTGAAAATCCATCGTACGAACAAGTAAAAGCAGGCGGCACAGGCCATATGGAAGCCGTAAAAATTACATTTGACTCCGACATTTTTTCGTACGAGCAGTTATTAGAAATTTACTGGCAGCAAGTTGATCCAACTGATGATGAAGGACAATTTCAAGATCGAGGAGAATCCTATCGGGCCGCTATTTTTTATCAAACGAACGAGCAAAAATCCGCTGCTGAAAAATCCAAAAAACGGCTTGCTGAAAGCGGAAGGTTTAAAAAACCGATCGTGACACCTATTTTGCCGGCTGTTCCATTTTATCCAGCCGAGGACTATCATCAAGATTTTTATAAAACAAATAAGGAAGAATACGAAGCTGATCGCAGCCAATCTGGCCGGGATGAATTTTTGGAGAACCACTGGACTGAAAAATGAGAAAAAGCTTAAAAGCAGATTTTCTTGCCGGCTGGATTAAAGAACAGATTAAACTGGGCAAATGGGCTCCAGGAATGAAAATTCCGAGCCAGCGTGCTTTAGCTGAAGATTTTTCAGTTAACCGCAGCACCGTTGTTGCAGCACTAGAACAATTAAAAGCGGATGGCATTATCGAAGGAGTAATGGGAAAAGGCACCATTGTGGCAAATGGCACATGGTCATTGCTTGCTTCTTTACCTCTAGAAAAAAAGCCTGTTTTGAAAAATGCTGAAGCGGGCATTATTGATTTAAGCAAAGGAGAGCTTGCTGAAGATGTTTTCCCTGAAGGCTATTTAAATGACATACTCGGCCGGCTGTCAGGAAAAATCAGCTCGCTGGGATACGAAGACCGAAGCGGCTATGAGCCGCTTCGCCAGGCCATTGCAGATTATATGGCACGCCAGGGCACGCCTGTTTCCCCTTCTTCTATTTTGATTGTATCCGGCGCCATGCAGGGTCTTCAATTAATTGCTTCCGGTCTTTTAGAACGAGGATCTTCCATTTTTCTAGAAGAACCATCTTATTTGTATTCCCTGCATTTATTTCAATCGCTTGGCATGTCTCTGACCGGAGTGCAAATGGATGAAGAAGGACTGGATACAGAAAGCCTGCAGCAAATTTGGAAACCCGGACAGCCAAGTGCTCTTTATACCATTCCGTGCTTCCACAACCCAACAGGGATTTTAATGAGCGAAGCAAGAAGAAAAAAACTGATTTCCTATTGCGCGCTTCATCAGCTGCCTATTATTGAAGACGATATTTACAGGGATTTATGGCTTGATAAGCCTCCTCCCCCTTCTTTAAAATCACTGGACAGCCGGGGAAACGTGTTGTACATTGGCAGTTTATCCAAAACATTAAGCCCCGGTCTTCGAATCGGCTGGATTGCAGGAGCACGGCCTGTGATTGAACGTTTGTCGGCTGTAAAGATGCAATCAGATTACGGCACAAGTTCTTTATCTCAGCGCGTGGCAGCAGAATGGCTTGGTGAAGGGCTATATGAACAGCATCTTGAGTATGTCCGCAAGGAACTTATAAAACGCCGCGAATCAGCAAATGATTCTTTAAAACGCCATTTGTCCGATGTTGCGGACTGGTTTATGCCGGACGGCGGCTTTTTTATCTGGCTGCGTTTAAAACAAGACATTTCAATAAAAGAATTGTATGCTGAAGCTTTAAATGAAGGAATTTTGTTTCACCCAGGAAGCATTTACACTGAGGGTGCTTCCCGATCTATTCGTTTATCCTATGGCTACGCCCGGCCGGCGCAATTTGATGAAGGAATCAAGCGTATGAAAAAATGGATTATCGCTTTATCGAGATAAATAAAGGAGGAACAAACATGATTATTACAGACCATACCCTTGAGAAAATTGCGGATCCATTTGGCATCTTAGAAGGAAACCGTTATGAATTCCATCTTTTTGCTTTAGTAGATGAGGAAGATGAACTGTTTTCACCTGAAGGTTTTTATATTCGGGTTTTATATGCAGTAACAGACACTGAGCAAAAAATTGTTGGTCTTTTTCTGCATAATCGTGCAGATGATAGTGTCCTTGACTTTGAATTGGAAGAAGATGAGCTTGAACAGGTTCGCGATTATTGTGCAGCACATTTAAATAAATAAACTTAAAACCCCGTCAGCTTTTTTAGCTTGACGGGGTTTTACACGTGACATTCTTTTACTGATTCCGTTGTAACCATTCCTTTTCGTTAATTTGCTTTTTTCATATACATTTGCATTTGGTCTTCTGTAAGATTGCGGATAAATTGATAAAATGGAATAATGTCTAAATCAAGATTATAACAAATTTTTTTATAATAGTTATATGCTTCCTTATATGTTTCCATCTTTTCACCTCCTGTTATATAACAATTTTATTTTGTTTGAACTAATATATAACAACGGAATCTTTTTGTCAATAACTGAAAAAGAAGGTTTTTTGTTTTTACTTAACGATAATTTCGTCTTCATCTTCCGGGTCTACTGCCTGACCGATAAAAGCTTTTGTCCGAATAAACCATTTGTGTTTTTCATCTGTTTTAGGCCCATTTTCAGGAACTGAAACAAAAAAAGGAATTGTGTTTTTTTCACCTGCTTTGATCGCCTTGTTTACATTGATTGTAATTTCTTCAATGTGTTTATCATGCCATGAAAAATCGCTGTCTTCTCTTACTTCTTCATACTGCAAGTATAATAAGATTTGAATTTTTTCAACCGGTTCATCTGCTTGGCCGCCTTTTAAAAATACTTGTCCTGAAATTGTTTCTCCAGGCGCAGCTGTTTTTTCGTTTACCACCGTGTCAATTTTCACACTGCCAATGCCAATACTTGAAAAAAAATCTCTCCACATACGAAAGTATCCCCCTTTTTTTTATTTTTATTCTTATTCCCTTTTTAAAGTGATTTAATGATATTTTTCTTATGAATTATTTTGAATTTTGCACATTGTACAATATAAAAAAAGAGCAGTTTCTGCTCTAAAACTCTTTTTTCCAAATGGGGTAAAAAAACTTGATTCCTTTTTTGTTAGCCGGCAACAGTTTCATATCTGCTAATAAATGAGAAAAATAACTTAAAAGCAAGGCAGGAAGCAACCCCGGCAACAAATAAGTGCGCGATATTTCGGCTGCTACAAAATAAAATAGCCAAAATCCAATTAAAGAATGCGTCCAGGTGCGGTGAGAAACAAGTGAAGCAAACAAAATAAATAATCCTGTATAAATAAGCCAGTTTTGCTGTATGTACCAGCCGGCATAAACAACAGCTGCACCTGTAAGAAACAACATAGTTCTTTGTTTAATAAACAAACGAGGTAAAAGCAAAAGCCCAATGCTGGTTAAAAAACCTGTTATTTGGTTGACGCCAAAAAGCATAAAATAGCTGTATAAGGCTAGTAAAAGTCCAGATACTGTAAAAAATAAAATAAGCCATTTTTTCTCCACTGTTATTGAGTTCGCCAGCTTTCCATTTACATCAAGATCTGGAACTAATGCCGAAACCGATCCAATCAAAGCAAGCAAGGCGGTTTCAAAAGGCGCTGCTTCCACCCATACTGCCACAATCGTTCCTGATACTGCCCCGATAGCTGCGTGTGTTTTTCCTTTCAGAACCATCATCCTTTCTTTCACGTAAAAAACCGCCTTTAACAAAAGGCGGTTTTGAATTGTTATAATTGTTCAATTGCATTTAATATCCAGTCTTGAACCGCTTCAATATGTTCAGCTGAAATTTCCATTTCACACAAAACGGCACCCTTGCCTATTATCTTTAAAACAGGCACAATTGCCGGTTTTTTCGGGTTGTAAGAGTAAACGACAGTATCAACATGAATAAGCGGAATTCGCGTGTTTGTAATCATACCTGTACTTTTCAGATAGCCATCTTCCACTTTAACGCTATTTTTTTTCCAGCAGTATGAACTATCTGTTACGACCGCTTCCACCTGATCTTCCGTAAACAATGTCACCATTAATTAAACCCCTTTTTTGTTCAACATAACTACTATAAAATAACAGTTTCCATTTGATTTGTAAATAGTCAATCCACCCAGTTACTTTTACTGGCCTGTTGTTTATTTTCTGCTAAAAAAGAAAAACGGCACCTGGTCCGTTTAAATTAATTTTGCTTTTATATAAACGTTCGGATTTTCTGCTTTTACTGATTTTACTAAACGGTCTGAATTGCGAAGCACAAATAAATAAGAAACATTTGAACGTGTATACACAGCAACCCGTTCTTTTTTTACGTAAGGCCGTACAATATATTTTTCCAAAAAGGAAGGATCTTCAGGTACTCCATCCATTCCGAATACTTCCACGATTTCATTCATTGGAATAGCAGTTTCTTGATCTCCAGATTTAACAAATAAAATGCCTTCTTCTACTTTATGACCCGCTAAAAATCGGTTCGCCAACACGATACCAAGCACAATAACAATAACAGCAGTTGCTGCAATATAGATCATTTTCATCCTCCTGATGGTTCTTCTTTCATCTCTTTGCCTTACTTATTTTACTCGTTTTTTTTAAAAAAACACCTGTTTTCCCAAAGGATTTGTAGCATTTTTGTGACAAAAATCCGTTTTTCTGTTGACAGCGTTTACAA
>JAPSKG010000148.1 GCA_031177795.1 Domibacillus sp. | reverse complement strand
AACGGATTCAGCAGTTACGATCATTTTTTCTGTTTTTCCATTATCCAAAACCACTAAGTGGTTTTCACCAGCTAATGATGCTTCATCCATGTAGCCAGCACCATTTAATACAACAGCCCGCTTTCTTCCGAGACGATGAAGCACCTCGGCCATCATCTCCAGCATATCGCGGCGGTAAATGCCCAGCAGCTGTGTATCAAGAGCAACCGGATTTGTAAGAGGCCCGATCAAATTAAAGATTGTTGGAATTTTTAAATCACGGCGCACTTTCATAATCCTTTTTAATTTTGGATGAACATGTGGCGCAAACAAAAAAGTAATTCCATTTTCAGCAAGCAGCTTGTCCGTTTCTTCTGCTAAAAAATCAAGGGAAACACCAAGGTGCTCTAAAACATCGGCACTGCCTGTTTTACTTGAAACACTCCGGTTGCCATGCTTTGCCACTTTCACGCCAGCTCCAGCTAAAACAAAAGCCGAAGTTGTGCTGATGTTAAAACTTTGAGAGCCATCGCCGCCTGTGCCACAGTTGTCCATTACATTTTTCCATTTAGTTTGCGTCGATACTGCATTTTGGCGAAGAACGTGCACAAGGGCTGCAATTTCATCAACCGTTTCCCCTTTCGCTTTTAAACCCATTAAAAACGCAGCAATTTCACTGTCCGATACATCATCATGCAAAATTTCATTAACGGCTTCTTCCATTTCTTTAAAAGAAAGAGATTCCCCATTCGATAATTTCAGTAAATGATTTTTGATCTTTTTTTCTTTTTGGTAAGAACGGAAAAACTCGCCAACCAGTTTATCGCCAATCTCAGTCCCAATCGATTCAGGATGGAATTGCAGGCCAAATACCGGGTAATCTTTATGGCGAAATGCCATAATTTCCAGGTCATCCGTAGATTCTGCCGTTACTTCAAGCTTCGGGCTTAGTGTTTCGCGGTCTGCAACGAGCGAATGGTACCGCATAACGGGAACTGGGCCTTCAACAGCCGCAAACAACCCTTTTCCATCGTGGCGAACCATCGACAACTTTCCGTGTTTAATGGTTTTTGCTTGAATCACCTTTGTTCCAAAAGCGGCTGCAATTGCCTGATGGCCAAGACAAATACCTAAAATCGGGATTCGGTTGTAAAAGGTGCGGATTACTTCAATGGAAACACCCGCTTCTTCCGGTGTCCCGGGCCCGGGAGAAATAACAATGGCTTCTGGCTCTAATGCTTCAATTTCTTTTACCGTTATTTCATCGTTGCGCACTACACGGACGCTTTTGCCGATACGGCCGATTTGTTGATACAAATTGTAAGTGAATGAATCATAGTTATCAATCAATAAAATCATTTTTGCACCTCCAACAATGCTTTGGCTTTATGCATAGTTTCTTCATATTCAGTATCCGGAACAGAATCATATACAATTCCAGCGCCGGCTTGTACATGTGCTTTACCATCTTTAATGACCATTGTGCGGATAGCAAGAGCAAAATCCATGCTGCCGGTTGCTGACAAATAGCCTACTGCTCCTGAATAAACACCGCGCTTCACTGGTTCAAGATCGTTTATAATTTGCATGGCCCTGATTTTTGGAGCCCCGGAAACAGTTCCAGCAGGCAAACAAGCAGTTAACGCGTCAAGTGGATGATAATCCTCTTTTAATTCGCCTGACACTTCAGAAACAATGTGCATAACATGTTTGTAGCGTTCGATGTTCATATATTTATCAAGAGTGACAGAGCCAATTTCTGAAATTTTCCCAACATCATTGCGTCCCAAATCCACAAGCATGCGGTGCTCGGCAATTTCTTTTTCGTCAGCTAAAAGTTCCTCGGCTAGCCGTGCATCTTCTTCTGCTGACTTGCCGCGTGGCCGCGTTCCAGCAATCGGGTTTGTTGTTACTGTTTTGCCGCTTACTTTCACCAGGCTTTCCGGTGAAGTGCCAAGAACTGTATAGCCATCAAAATCAATATAAAACATGTATGGAGATGGATTCGACGTTCTAAGGCGGCGGTATAATGTAAAAGGATTTCCTTCAAACGGCGATGACAGCCGCTGCGATAAAACCACCTGGAAAATGTCACCGCGGATAATGTGCTCTTTTGCTTTTTCAACCATTTTGCAAAATGTTTTACGCTCAAGCTTTGATTTAAACGACAGCAAAGTTGTTTCATTGCTTTTAAAAGGCTTTTGCTCTGCTTGAATTTCTTTGTAAATTTTGTCAATCGCATCGTTCATTTCATTTTCTGTTCTGCCGCCAAACAAATCAACGGCAACAATGGAAACGCGCTGTGTAACATGATCGTAAACTACAAATGTATCGTAAAACAGCATATGAACATCTGGCATTTCTAGCTCATCTGTCAGCGGCTCGCCAATTTTTTCTTCAAAAAAGACTGTATCGTACCCGATATAACCAGCAGCTCCGCCGAAAAAAGGAAACGGGTAGTTGTTTTCGTTGTAAGAAGGCATAATTTCTTTTAATTTATCCATAAATTTTCCGGTGCCAGTTTCCACTGTTTCATTGTTTTTTGTTAAAGCATAGCTTTTAGCGTCTGCTGTAAACTCTGCAACAGGATCGATCGCAAGAAACGAATACCGGCCGCTTTCTTCATGCTTCGCCGAGCTTTCAAACAGCATTTTTTTCGAACCAGCCAGTGCCTGGTAAATGGAAATAGGCGTGAGCATATCGCCTTCAAGTTCTTTTAGTTTATACGGAATATTTTCTTGTAATTTCATCGTCAGTTCCCCTTTCGTCGCATAAAAAAACTCCATAAATGACAGTTGTCATCTATGGAGGACGGTTTCCCGCGGTGCCACCTCTCGTTGAAGCATGTGCTTCCCCTTTAACCCCGGTTAACGGCCGGATGCCGGGCGCCCTACTTTCTTCAAGCTGCCACTCACGGACCCATTCAAGCTGCTGCAGCGTGCCGGTTTCCACCATCCCGGCTCTCTGTTACGCGCTCTTCAACTTTACTTTTTCCGATCAACGTATTTTTCTATACAAAAAGGCCCCCTCATCACAAAAGGACGGGGAGCCGTGGTACCACCTTTATTGATCGCTCGAAAACGATCCACTTTAACAGCAGAAAAATCTGCCTGTCTTTTGTAACGTAAGACGTACGCCGAAGCCTACTGACATTGTGTTCGGTTCGGAGCTCAGAAGCCCATTCACAGCGTTTCCTGCACCGGCTTGCACCAACCGCCGGCTCTCTTTAGCATTGTCCACTGCTACTTTTCTTCATCAAAGCTTTTGTATTTGACTGATTATTATCATAATACAATCAATTTAAAAATTCAACTATTTTTAAAAGGATTTTTCATTCTATTAATGCCGTTTTTCTTTTTATGAAAAACATTTTCATTTTAAATTTGTCAACGGGCATTTCAGCTAATACATAAAATGGTGAACATGAGTATTCACATAGCGCCATTGCATGCTTTACTTTGTGCTTTTAAACTTGCGCTGTTTTTTACCGGGTTTTTGTAAGTGTCTTTATTTCGTTTCTTCCTACATCATAGAAGAAACAAAACAAATGGCACGGCTGGAAAAATGAATAACCTCTTTCCTTCTATTTTATTCGTTATGTTTCTTGTATGAACTTCACCACATCATATCCGCACTCATTACAGACCATTAAATGAGGGCATATATGATCTTTAGCTGTATTGGGATAGCCATCACCCATTTTCACCGTTTCTTCATCGTTGTAATGGCCGTAAGGGTCTAAAAAATCTGATACCTTGCCTGAATCGTCTAAATGAGAATGACATTTTGGACAATACATTTCCAATGATTTCAATGAGTTACATAAAGGGCACATTGCCATAAAGATCTCTCCTTTTACCTTTCAAATGTAGTATCCATTTTTTTATCCATACTATGTATCATCATAAAAAGTTAATTGCGACTAAATATTTAGCTTGTTTACGTTCATTAAAAGAGTGTTAATACTATATCCTCGGGTAAAAAACGCACATGCAAAAGCCCCTTTTCCGGGAAAAAAGGGGCTGAAAATCTTTACTTACTAACGTTTTGTCAACTTGCTTTTATTTATTTGACTTTTCAATCTTGCTTAAACGGGTTTTTCCATTCCATCAATGCCGCACAGTTGCCGGATTCACTATCATCCAAGTAATCATGAACAATCCCGGCTGGCACACGCCCGACCCGCATCAAAAATGTGATAACCGGGTCTGTTAGCTCTCCGCTCACCACTTTTTCCAGGTATTGCTCAGGAGTAAGGATGTCCTGATATTTATGAAAACCCGGGATCCTGCCGCCGCCAAGAAGACGATCTAATTTTAACTGAACAACTGTTTCATACATGGCTTGCATCATTTTTTTTCCAATGCCCAGCTTTCTGTAGGCAGGCTTAACACTTATATCGACAACATACAGTGTGTTGCCGTTTCTGTCATGGGTGCGAATATAACCATTATCTGTTACTTTTTCCCATGAGTGCGTGTCTCCAGGTTTGTAATTAACCATTAACGCAGTCATTGAACCCGCTATGTCCCCATTTATTTCCACACATAAAGCACCTTCTGGAAAAAGGCGAACATGGTTTGTGAGCTGTTCTTTATTCCACCATAATTCTTCTGGAAACGGCGGTGGAAAACATTCTTTTTGCACGCCAATCAGCGCATCAAAATCAGTTTCTTGATAATTGCGGATTATTGCTTTAACAGGCGTTTTTTCTTGAAAAGCATAGTATTCTTGATAGTACATTAATCATGATCCCACCAATCTGGATAAAGATCTGTCCGGCGATCGCGCCACGTTGTCACCGAACCTTTTTTCCGAACTTCATATAATAACGCCAAATCAAGGTCAGCGGTAATAATCATATCATCATTCATAATGCCTTCTGCTACAATCCCCCCTGGAGGAAACGGTATATCATTCGGGGAAATAACCGATGCTTGACCGACGTTTGCCCGCATTAAATCAACCGTGGGAAGAGAGCCAACTGTTCCGGCACCTACCACATAAACCTGGTTTTCTACAGCCCGGGCATGGCTTGTGTACCGCACACGATAAAAACCATGGCGGTCGTCTGTACAAGACGGGCAAAAAATAACATCGGCTCCTTTTGCTTTTGCCATCCGCACGATTTCTGGAAATTCAATATCATAACAAGTTAAAATCGCAATTGTGCCTTTTTCTGTTTCAAAAATGCGGAATGTTTCGCCTTGCTGCATATTCCAGCCTTCCACTTCAGCTGGCGTAATATGAAGTTTAGGCTGCATTTGAAAAGATCCATCCGGATAAAACAAATAAGCGGTATTTTGAATTCCGCCCTTCCATTCTGTTACATGTGTACCGCCAATAATGTACACGTTATAGGTTTTCGCAAATTCAGAAAAAAGCCTTTCATACCGCTCCGTAAATAATGGAAGGTCTGTGATTTTCAGCGCTTCGCCTGTTTTTTCATCACCAATCGAAAGCAATTGGGTTGTAAAAAACTCCGGAAATAAAATAAACTCTGCTTCAAACTCCATTGCCGTTTTTATATAATGTTCACATTGTTTCGCGAACTCTTCAAAAGAATGAATTGTGTGTAAATGGTATTGTACGGCTGATACTCTCATTTTCAACTTAAACCGCTCCTTTCATCTTTTTTAAATTAGTTGAAAAAGCAATTTTTTGCAAGAAAAAAGACGGCCTTTAAGCCGTCCAAGTCGGATGTTTCACTCATTATCAAAAAGGGGGTTAATGAGAATGAATGTCAATTTCAATTATAATTGATTTTTATTGTTTGTCAACTGCTGCTTTTAAAAAATCCGCCTGGTTCCGATACTTTTTTTGTTTTAGCCGTTTAGCTAAAATTGGGCAAT
>JAPSKG010000147.1 GCA_031177795.1 Domibacillus sp. | reverse complement strand
GTTTGGTTTTTGCTAATGAGCGTGCTGCCTCGGTATACGTTATACATCCCAAACTTGGCCGTTAAATTACTTGTGTTAATCGTCAATTTCCCTTTGCCGTCTGTTGTGTAAGGCAAATCAATATTATGATTAATCGGATTTTTGTCTGTTTGGACAAGCCCATAACCAAAAGACCTATCGCGCCCTGCAATTCCTAAATCTTTTGCGTTTTTCTGCAGGAGAGCGCGGATTTGCACGTTTGTCATTTCAGGGTATTTTTGTTTATAAAGGGCCGCAACGCCTGTTACATAAGGAGCTGCCATTGACGTGCCGCTTGAATTTGTGTAATCGGAATCCGGGTAGGTGCTGTAAATGTTTACTCCCGGAGCTGTCAATTCCACTTCTTTGCCTAACGAAGAAAGCGGATCAATTTTTTGATTTTGGTCAATGGAAGACACCGCAATAACACTTTCAAATTTAGCCGGGTACTCAACGGACGACTTGCTAATGGAAGATGGCGGCCCTGTGTTGCCGGCAGCTCCCACAATTAAAATACCCGCGTTATATGCTTTAGTCATAATGCTCTCAAGTGCCGGTTCATTAACAGGTGTGGTAATGCTGATATTCAGGATATCGACTTTTTGGCGCATCGCCCACTCAACACCGGCAATCATCGTACTGGTTGTTCCGAAACCAAATTCATCCAGCACTTTAATAGCATAAAGGCTAGATGCCGGTGCTATGCCTACAGTCCCAAACGTATTGTTGTTTGCCGCAATAATGCCAGCAACATGCGTTCCATGCCCTGCATCGTCCTTATAGGAGTTCGGGCATCCGTCCGGATCAGCTATGGTCATTAAGCAAGTTCCGCCGGCTACCCGCTTTTGCAAATCGGGATGACTAAAATCAATGCCTGAGTCAAGAATACCAATTTTTACTCCGGCACCCGTTAAGGTGGATGGAACCTGGTTTTTCATCCCTACCATATCGTAGCCGTATGGAACCGTTTGGGCAGATGATCTCACAGGCATGTCATACACAATCGATAAAACATTTGGTGACATTTCCAATGCTTTTTTTTGCATTTCCGTTACCGTTACAGAGGCGGCTGGAATTTCTTGAAACACATGATTGATTGATTCAGAGTATTGCTCGAGCAGCTTGTTATCTACTTTCTCATGAAACATGATTACCGCCTGTTTGCTGTCCGCTAAATTTGCGTTAGAGACTTCAGGAGTGTAAATAAAGAAGAAAAAAGCAGCAAGAATCATTGCGCAAAATTTTGAAGTACTCATGTTGGTCACCTCTTTCTGCTGACTAAAAAAATAAGAGAGGCCCTGTCGGGATCCCCTCTTTATTGTACATGGTACAACCTAAACATTCTATTTATATATTTACCTATTTTACACTGTTATAAAGTGAATCAACGTCATAGCCTTTGGCTTTATAATAGTCCAAAATACCGTAGTAAATAGCTTTTGACATTGCATTAAGCCAATAGTCTGATCTCATTTTATCATTATCGCCTTTATTCGTAATAAAACCCATCTCTACAAGAGCTGCAGGAACTGTATTGTTTTTCAGCACATAAAAGCCATATTCTTTTACACCGCGGTTTTTTAAGTCCCAGGCTGCCAGCATACGGCTTTGCAGTTTTGTTGCAAGCAGTTTGCTGTCCGCTGCGTTCTGGCTGTTTGCGGCTGCCGAATAAAATGTTTCCGTTCCAGTGGCACTTGCAGAAGCTGCGTTTGCATGGATGCTGACGAACACATCTCCATTATTGCGCTCTGCAAAAGCTGCACGGTTTGACAGTGTTAAGAATGTGTCTGTTGACCGTGTCATTTTTACGTTAAAAGGCGTTTGCTTTAACAAGCTGTTTACTTTCAGGCCTGTTGTCAGCACTACGCTTTTTTCCTGCAGGCCGAAACCGATTGCTCCGGGATCACTGCCGCCATGGCCGGGATCAAGAATGATTGTTTGGCTTGAAAGGCGTGAATCTGCCGATGGAGCTGTAACCGGATCTTTTGTTGCACTTGCTGTTTCTGTGCTTCTTAAATAATAGTTGTTCACAAACCCGACGATTGTTCCTGAACGAATATATGTCCAGCTGCCAACGGAATGAGCTGCTGCTACACGCGTGTCTTTTGCAAGCTTGCCTTTTGAAGAATAAGAGGTTGACGGGCCTGAACGAACATTAAGGTCTCCAACATTTGTCCATCTTGTTTTTGTAAACTCATCCGTTTCAATTACACGGAAGGTTGGAGAAATGGCACGAGCCAAAAACACCGCGAAGTCTACCCGCTTCAATAACTGCGCTGCTCCAAATGTGCCGTCTTCTACTCCCCGTGCGATCCCGCGAGACATTAACGCTTTTGCAGCGCCGGACAGCGTGCCGCCAAATGAGTAGCCGAATGCTTTCGACATCATGACAGCCATTTCACCGCGTGTTACTACTTTATATGGTAAAAAACGTCCTCCGGCATATCCGGAAAAAATGCCTTTTTCAACTGCAGACTGTATGTAGCCTGAGGCGAAGTTGCCCGAACCAACATCAACAAATTTGGTTTCCCGTTTTGTTCCATTAAGCTGAAGCGCACGCCCGATAAAAGCCGCTGCTTCTGCTCTTGTCACTGTTTTATCAGAACCAAAAACCGATGCTGACGATCCGTTAGCAATGCCTCCTTCCGCTAAATAGCTTACTTCCTGTGACGCGCGTGATGGCACATCAACAAACCCTGCTGCTCCAGCATTTTTCCCAAAACCTATTAGAGGAACCGTCAAAATAAACGACAATACGACAAAGAAAAACCTTTTTTTCACTATTGTGCCTCCTTTCTTAAAATTTACCACATTAGTCTAGCATACAATTTATCTTCTAAGAACCTATCTTTTAGATATTTTTCAAAGAAGAAGCTATTTTAGTAGATTTTACCTAAAAATGTAATAGAAGTATGACTGTTTTCACTGGAATAATAATTTTTCGAATGACCTTTTTACTTTTTCCGCATCGCACAGTCAAATCCTCAAAGAACAAATGTTCCCTCCTCTTCTTTGCATGTTTCGGCTAATTTCATGCTATAATGAAGAAATCTTACAGAATCGAAAGGGTGCCATGTATTTTGACAAAAGCGAAACCGCTTTTTACTGATTCATCTTCTTTTCAACGGACAGATCTTTTTTCTATTCCCGGTGTGATGCGGGCTTCTGATTTAAAGTCCGGTCCTTCTGCTGGACAATCACCGGAACAATGGAAAGAATTTATTTTATCGGCCGTGTACAGCCGAATTTCAGTCGAAGAAATAGAAGAAAAGCCTTTTAGCACCGAATATACGGCAAAAGAACTGTACCAGTCGCTTTTAAAAAAAGCGCCCGCTGATCGGGAATGGAAAGTTTTGTTTCGCTTGTTTGCCGCTTTTTATTCGTTTTCAGCGCTTGCAGAACGCCTTGATGAAACTAATTTAGCGCCCGAAACAGCAGAGCGGGCGGCTTACGATGTTTTGTTTTATCTTGCCGATGAAGCGTATGATGCAGCGAAAATTTCCGGGGGGGCTCCGCCATTTGCGTTTGAGCCTTATATTGATTTGCTAAAAACAGATACAGGGCGGCTTCTGGCTTTTCCATTTGAACGTTTTCCGGCTGCGCGCCTGGATCTTTACCGGCTTTTATGGGATTCCTTATTTACAAAAACAGAATGGCGGAAAGCAGAGCAAACGCGCCTTGCGCCAACTTCTGCAAGCAGCCCTGTCCAGCACGCTGCTTACATGCATCAGCTTTATTTGATTGGCAGCATGGAACGTTTTGTGGAACAGGCAGCGACGGCACCCGCTGACCTCTTCCCTTATTTTCTCCACTGGCTGCAGGACGCAAAGCGTTCCGAACGCTTTGTCCATGTTCTTCGTGCTGCCGCCCTGGTTGCACATGATGGCCTTTTATCAATTGAAAACGAATATAGCCGGCGCTTGTTTGTCCGCCAGATTATTCGCTTAATGGACGAAGATGATGTAGCGGAACGCACGCCTTCACTGGTGAAAGAATTGTACACTGCTCTTTTGCCGTTCAGCTACGTTTCACTCAGCTACTTTTTAATCGGGCGCGGTGACTACGCTGACTGGGTTGATTTACAGCTTCTTGTCGGGGCAGAACTGGCGGATCTTGATAAAGCTGGATTAAAGACCGTGATAAAAGAAGCGCCTGAACTTGCGCTGCCGCTTCTTCACCAGGGAATTTCTGCGTTAATTGCGGAACGAAACCGCAATTCCTACCGGAGAGCTGTCCGTTTTATGAAAAGGCTGCGCACTATTTACAAAAAACTGGCACGGACAGAGGAATTTGAACGCTGGCTGGATTGGGCGCTCAGTGAAAACAAGCGGCTCCGGGCGTTTCAGGAAGAATGCAAAAAAGGCGGTCTACTTGATGATTAATCTTGGAACCATTCATCTTATTACACACTATGAAAATGAATTTTTTTATTTGCGGGCAATGGATGCAGAAAATGCGGCATTGCCTTTTGAATCGTGGACAAAATTGTTGTTTGGCGGGCATGCAGAAAGTTTTTACGGAACAAAATTAACGGCCGGCCAAATCGAAGGCCAGCAAGCCGTTCAGTTAACGCCTTTTGAATGGGTTTCTTTGTTTAAAGCCGAGCACTTTAATCGTTTTGCACGGTTTGAGTGGGATGAAGCAAGCCATTTTAGTCTTGCTTGCGCGCCCGTTTTATATGACGCGGTTTTTGATACAATGCCTGATTTTACTGAAGACGGCATTCGCTGGTCTGTTCCTGAAGAAGTATACGATGAATTTGCCGATGCATTCTGGCAGGAAACCATATTCGGAGAAAGCCGGCTTGATTTTATCGACCGGATTTTCCCTCTTATTTCAGCAGAAGCCCACCCGAATATGACGGCAATTATGGATGCTTTTGGTTCCGGCCTTTCAGCTGAAGAACTAAATCGCTATTTTGATCCGGAACGGCTGCAAGCTTTTCTTGCCGGCACTGAGCCCGCTGCGTACGAAGCAGGGCTTCGCCTTTTAGAGCCTCAGGCAGATGATGAACACTGGTCGCTTGAAGCTATTTTGATCCGGAACAAACCTTCCGAAAAAGTGTATTCACTCAGCAAAAAACTGCCAAAGTCAGCAGAACCTTTTTTGCCGGAAGCAAAAGCGGAAGTGCAAAGATGGCTTCGCCTTTTTCCCGAGTTAAATGTAAACGGCCACCTTAAGCGCTCGCTGCCTGAAGAAGAAGCGATTGCTTTTTTAACAAACAGCGGAGAAAAATTAACCACGCTTGGCATACCGGTGCTTCTGCCTCCCTGGTGGGAATCTGTTCGTTCAGCTGCTGTTTCTGTTGCCGCAGACATTCGCGATTCAAATAAACAATCGTTCGTCGGCATGAACGCTATTTTAGAATTTGATTTTAAAGTGGCACTCGGCGGTTCAGAATTAACAGAGGAAGAATTTTTAAAACTGGCTGAAAGCGGACAGCGGCTTGTGAAAACAAATGGGCGCTGGGTGCACCTTGATCCGGAAGTTATCAGTAAAATCAAAGCGCTAATGGAAAAAGCCAAGCAGGAAGGCGTAACCATAGTGGATGTGCTGAATCAGGAATTTGCAGATCCAAATGAAGCAGCCCGTGTGCACATCCGGTTAAACCGATCTTTACAGGGAATGATTGAACGCTTGCGAAGCCAGTCGGACATTCCGCTTGTTCCTTCTCCTTCCGCTCTTCACGGCGAACTGCGCCCTTATCAGCAAACCGGCATGAGCTGGCTTTTGTTTTTGCGGGAATGCGGATTTGGCGCTTGCCTTGCGGATGACATGGGGCTTGGAAAAACCGTACAGCTTATTTCTTATTTGCTGCACGTTGAAAAAAG
>JAPSKG010000146.1 GCA_031177795.1 Domibacillus sp. | reverse complement strand
GGGATAAAGCTAATTTGATAATGATTATCATTACCGGTTATAAATAATATTTTAATGTGTTTTTCCATTATTGTCAACAATTCATTGAAAATGATTTTCATTATTTCTTTTTTGGTGGTTTTTGAAATAAGAAAATAGAAAGATGTAAACAACATTAGAAAGTTGGGTAAAGAAAAAAGTAAAAGCGGCAGACTCAGTTTATTTTCTATTAAGTGAATAAGCCGGTTTAATATTTTGTCCACAAAGGAGATTATGATGATTACACACACTTTATTTGACGGCATAAAAGCAATAAAAGCGTTTAATGACCATTTAGAACTCATGCTTATTCCGGAGTTCGGAAGCCAGGTAATCTCTCTTATTGATAAACAATCAGGTCAAGATATACTAGTGAAGCCGGAAACATTTGCTGATTTAAAAAACATGCCCTTTATGAAAGGGATTCCTGTTTTGTTTCCGCCGAACCGGGTAAAAGAAGGAACATTTTCTTTTAATGGATCATCTTATAATTTTCCAATTAACGAAAATGGCAAAAACCATATTCATGGTTTTGTTTACGATAAACCATGGAAGCTAATTGCCGAAAAAAACAATGGAGAAGTTATTGTGATTGAAACAGAGCTTTTGCTCGAAAACCCGCCTATTTATAAAAATGCTTTTATTCGCTTAACATTCGAACTCGATGGCCCGATTTTACGGCAAAAAGCAACAGTGGAAAACAAAGGGAGCGAGCCGTTCCCATGGGGTATTGGCTATCATACGGCATTTGTTTTTGATGAATCCGTTTCAACCTTTTCATTAACTGCCAAAAAACAATGGTCATTGGACGAGCAAGCTATTCCAACAGGTGAATTAACAGCATCTCCCCCATTTAAAAAAGTGCGTTTGCAGGGAAAGCAGCTTGATGAAGCTTTTCTGGCGGAAAAAAAGGAAAATGAAGCCGTTCTTTTTAATGAAAAAACAGGAAGCAAAATAACTTATCGAACAGATTCTTTTTTTACTCAGTGGGTTGTTTATAATGGCAATGGGAAAGAAGGATTTATTTGCCCTGAACCATACACATGTATTACCAATGCATTTAACCTTGATTTGCCGCAAGAATTAACAGGTCTTCAAGTATTACAGCCAGGAGAAAAAGCGACTGTTGTTACTGAAATCGAAGTTAGTTGAAAAATCCGCAGCTCTTGAGCTGTGGATTTTTTCAAAAAAGCTCAATAGTATGAAAAAGCCGCTTATCGAATGATTGCTGCATAAGGGAGATCCGAATCATAACATGAAGCAAGAAGCGAAAGGAGAAAAAAATGAAAGAATCAATTGTCTCTTTAACAAGAAAGCTTATCGAGTTTAAAACAGTAGAAAAACCAAGAATTAATGCGGCAGCAGAATTTTGCTGTGAATGGCTGGCAGGACACGGTGTTCATGCGAAAATTATTGAAAATGAAGGACTGAAAAATGTTGTTGCGTTCATTGGGGAAAGTGGGCCTACAGTTGTGTTGAACGGTCATTTGGATGTAGTGCCGGCTGGTCCGGATCAATTTATACCTTACGTGGCTGAAGGCAAGCTTTACGGTCGTGGAAGTTTTGATATGCTGGGGGCCGTGTCAGTTATGATGCATGTGACGGCTTCGCTTTCCACTCGCTCATTGCCGTGCAAAGTAATGCTGGCGCTTGTCCCAGATGAAGAAACCGGGGGGCAAAAAGGATCAAAATTCCTGGTTGATCATGGTTTGCGTGGGGACGTAGTAATTTGCGGTGAAACAACCAATTTAGACATCGCAGTTCAAGCAAAAGGTGTCTTGCAGCTACGGGTGGAAACAGAAGGGATAGCCGCTCATGGAAGTCGGCCCTGGCTGGGGGATAACGCAATTTTAAATGCGTTTGAAGCATATGAAAAAATAAAGTCTCTTCCTGTTTTTCAGGAAAGTACGTCTTATTTTGAGCAGCCTTCTTTAAATTTAGCGCGTATTGAAGCAGGAAAAGCGATTAATCAAGTTCCGGATTGCTGCACAATGGATTTGGACATCCGCTATTTGCCAGGGCAAAATCCAGAAGCAATCCGAACTGAAATTGCCCGGGTGGTGAACGGAACAGTAAAAGTGTTAGGGCAGGGAGCACCGGTGCAAACCAATCCCGCTCACCCGCTTATTGTCCAGTTGCAGAAATCAGCAGAAAAAGTACTCAGGCGGGAGGTATGCTTTTTTGGGCAGGATGGCGCAGCAGACACAAGGTTTTATGCAGAGCACGGCATTCCTGCAGTTGAGTTTGGCCCAATGGGTGCTAATCATCACGGAAAAAATGAATATGTGGATATTTCCTCTTTACTTGCATTTAAACAGATTCTAGAGGCATATATTGTAGGGGACAGCGTTCCTCAAAAAGCCGCTTCCAATTAAGGAAACGGCTTTCAATTTTATAGAATAGGAGACAAAAGGCGTGCAAGTGATTCACCAACGCGTTTTAAAAAACTTCTATGTTCAAAGCGTTCACGGCTGACTGGAACCGACTCAGCCAAATCATTAAGAAAATCAATTTCGAGTTTTTCCACAGCAGGTGTCCGGTTATACAAAAAAGTCATAAGTTCATGGTTCAGCCGGAAACTGCGAACATCAAAGTTTGCTGTTCCCACAATGGCATGAACGTTGTCAATTAACAGCACTTTGGCGTGAGTAAATGAATCATTCCGGTAAGCAAACACTTTAACGCCGGCGCTAAGCAAATCTTGAAAATAAGAATTTGTTCCGTAAAACGAAACAGAGCGGTCTCCTTTGCCAGGAACGATAACCCGGACATCTTTTCCGCTTCGTGCGGCAACCCGAACTGCCGCAAGTGCTTCATCATCCGGCACAAAATAAGGAGAAGTAATCCAAATCGATTTTTTAGCTGACTGAATCATTTCCATCATCGCATCACGCACATCCCGTTCTTCACTGTATGGGCCGCCATAAACGGTTTGCACCATTTGATCGGCTTCATGCACCTTTGACGGAAAATAACCTTCAAAACGAAATGGCTCTTTTAACTCATCAAGAAGAGAGGTTTTTGCACTCGTTGCGTGAATCCAATCCGTAATAAATGCTTCCTGAAGCTGACGAACAGCCGGTCCTTCTAAACGTACATGGGTATCTCGCCATATTTTAAAGTCAGGCGTATTGCTTCTGTATTCTTCACCAACGTTTAAACCGCCGGTAAAGCCGGTATGCCCGTCAACCACTACTATTTTTCTATGGTTGCGCAAATTGGCGGTACGCGTCAGCCAGGGAGAAACAATAGAGTCAAATGCATGCACTTCAACGCCTGCTTTTAAAAGAGGAGCTAGAAACGATCTTGATAGTCCGGATGAACCAAGCCCATCATATAAAAAACGGACATGTACATTTGCCTGTGCCCGTTCAATAAGTGCGTCACGGATTTGGGTAGAAATATCATCAGTCCTGAAAATGTAGAATTGAATGTGAATGTGGTGTTCCGCGTGGCGGATCGCATCCAGAATGGCGGGGAATGTTTCATCACCGTTTGTTAAAACATCCACTTTGTTGCCGGCAAGGGCTTCAAAACCTGTCATATGCCGAATATTTTTTGCTTCAGAAAGCTGTTCGGAAATATCCCATTCTTTCCCCAGGTGGCGCATAGTTGTAACAAATTTGGCTGTTTCCACCAATACACGTTTAGGAAGCATCCGTCTTCTTGGATCTCGCCCAAAAACAGCAAATACAACGGCACCAGCCAGCGGAAAAACAAGCACAATCGCAATCCAGGCTATTTTTGAGTTAGTGCCGCGCGAATCAAACAAAAGCAAACTGAACACAACAAAAACTGAAATGGCACCGGCAAAGTAAGTGAATGCGACAGATAATTTATTAGAATAAAAGCCAATAGAAAAATAAATCAGCCCTACCACTATAGCTAAAACAAGTAACTGTACAACTTTTTCTCTCATGACAAAAGCACCGTCCTTTCCACTTCTATATAGTTTACCCGAAAAAAAACCGGTAAATCACTGTATCAACTGAAAAAAGTAAAGGAGAAACCGGCCGGAAAAATTGGAATGCTGACTTTAATTTAAAGGGGGACCATCATGATTCAGTTTATTCGAAAAGCAGCCGTTATTGGGTCCGGTGTTATGGGCTCAGGCATTGCGGCCCATCTTGCAAACGCCGGAATTTCCTGTTTACTGCTCGACGTTGTGCCGAAAAAAAGCGCAAATCGCAATTCTCTTTCTGAAAGCGCTATCCAAAAGCTTTTAAAGCAAAAACCAGCTTCACTGGCGTTGCCTCAAAACGCAGCGCTGATTGTTCCTGGAAATCTGGAAGATGATCGAATGAAACTTTCTGAGGTTGATTGGATTATTGAAGCGGTTGTTGAGCAGGTTGATGTGAAAAAATCAGTTTTGAGTTTGGTCGACCAGTATCGGAAACCCGGAAGCATTGTTTCTTCTAACACGTCAGGAATCTCCATCCGTGAAATGGAAAAAGGGAGAAGCAAAGATTTTCAAAAGCATTTTCTCGGCACTCATTTTTTTAACCCGCCCCGGTACTTAAAATTGCTCGAACTAATTCCAGGAGAGCATACGGAACCGTTTGTTGTTCAGTTTATGAAGTCGTTTGGAGAAAATACGCTCGGCAAAGGTGTAGTGATAGCCAGAGATACCCCAAACTTTATTGCCAATCGAATCGGCACCTATAGTTTGCTTCACACCATGGCTGTTATGGAAAAGTTAAAGCTTTCTCCCGGTGAAGTAGATTCAATAACGGGGCCGCTTATTGGAAGGCCAAAAAGCGCGGTTTTTAGAACGCTTGACATCGTTGGTCTCGACACATTTATTCATGTAGCTAAAAATGTTTATGATCAAACAAAGGGAGCGGAACAAGCTGCTTTTCAAGTGCCGGAACTACTGCTAACCATGCGTAACAAAGGATGGATCGGCGAAAAAGCGGGACAGGGGTTTTATAAAAAAGAAGGAAAAACCATATTAGAATTGGATCCGCAATCGCTGGAGTACACCGAACGAAAAAAAATAAAAACACATTCAGCTGAAAAAGCGAAAAAGCAAAAAGGGGCAGCAAAATGGAAGACGCTTGTTTACGCTGAAGATAAATCGGGCTTGTTTCTATGGAACATGCTGGCACCGGTTTTGATTTATTCAGCGAGTTTGACGGGCAAAATCGCTGATCATATCGCCGCCATTGACCAAGCAATGAAATGGGGATTTGGCTGGAGTGAAGGACCGTTTGAAGTTTGGGACCAAATCGGCATCAAGCAATCGATTGAAAAAATGGAATCTGATGGCCTGGCTGTTCCTGGATGGATAAAAGAAATGGAAGGGCCTTTTTATCAAGATGGTTATTACTACGACCCTTTTTCCAAGTCGTATCAGGCGCTTGAACCCACCCCAAAAGTTATTCACTTACTTAAAAAACAAAACGTCATTAAAGAAAACACCGGCGCCCGGCTGCTGGATATGGGCGAGGGTGCAGCGCTGCTGGAATTTACCTCGCCTAATAACGCAATCGGCCTGGATATTATGCAGATGATTCATGCATCGGTTGATGAAGTTGAAAAAAATTATGAAGCTCTTGTTATTGGCAATCAAGGAAAGAATTTTTGCGTAGGTGCGAATCTTGCCCTTATGTTAATGGCGGCTCAAGAAGGAGATCTGTGGGAAATTGAAGCGGTAGTGAAAAATTTTCAGCAAGCCATGATGAAAATAAAGTACAGCCAAAAGCCAGTTGTTGCTGCGCCGTTTCAAATGACCCTTGGAGGCGGGGCGGAAGTCTGCCTTCCGGCTGCGCATATTCAAGCTGCCCATGAAACGTACATGGGCCTTGTTGAAACGGGTGTAGGCCTTATACCAGGAGGCGGGGGCAATAAGGAGCTTTACATTCGCCATTTAAACCAAACAGCGCCAGGCGTCAAAC
>JAPSKG010000002.1 GCA_031177795.1 Domibacillus sp. | reverse complement strand
AACGCTGGTTATTTAAATAATCGTATTTCATAATGCTTTCAACAGAGCTGGCACTTTCCGGATACACTTCTTTTAAAAAAGAAAACAAGCGCTTAAACAAATCTTCAAGCTGATGGCCGATCCGTCCCCAGCCTTGCTTTTCCCAGTAAGAACCAAAACCCTGGAAAAAGTCAAATGGAGTTTTTGCAAGATTAGTGACAATATATTCAATTGTTTCATCTGTTCGATGGTCATTCCAATATTTTTCGAGAACATCCTCTGTTTGTTTAATGCTGATGACGTCTTCAAATGGAAGAACACGGTTTGAAAGCATTTCATACGGAGCTAGATCCATATACTCGTAACCGTATTTTGGTGCACTGAACCGGAGTCCAGTTCCACGCAGCAGCTTTAAAAAGCCAAGCTGGAGTTCTTCAGGACGAAGATTAAATACATCGTTAAATGTGTTGCGGAATGATTCATAGTTTTCTTCTGGAAGACCGGCGATCAAATCTAAATGCTGATCGATTTTGCCGCCCTCCTTTACCATAGTAACCGTCCGGACAAGTTTGTCCCAGTTTTGTTTTCGCTGAACAAGTTCATTCACGTCATTATTTGTTGACTGTACGCCAATTTCAAAACGGAACAATCCAGCAGGTGCTTTTTCATTTAAAAATTGAATCACTTCGGGACGCATAATATCGCCGGTAATTTCAAATTGAAACACAGTGCCTGGCACGTGCTCATCAATTAAAAACTGGAACATTTCCATTGCATAACTACGGCTTATATTAAAGGTCCGGTCAACAAATTTAATTGTTTTTGCTCCATTCTTCATTAAAAAGCGAATATCATTTTTTACTTTTTCACGATCAAAGTAGCGGACGCCCGTTTCAATCGAGGACAAACAAAACTGGCAGCGGAACGGACAGCCTCTGCTTGTTTCAATATAAGTAATTCGTTTAGCTAGAAACGGCAGGTCTTCTTCAAACCGAAAAGGAGAAGGCAGTTCCCGTAAGTCAATTTTATTTGTTTGAGGCTGAATCACATGCTTACCGTCTTTTTTATACCCAATACCGGCCACGCTGGAAAAATTACGCTCACCCGATAATTGATCTAATAATGACCGGAATGTTTTTTCCCCTTCTCCAATTACGATAAAATCAACGTCCTTTAATCGATCCAGCCAGTAGGGTACATCATAAGTTACTTCCGGGCCTCCAAAAACAATAATACACTCAGGGAGAACTTTTTTAATCATTCCTGCAACGCGAATCGTTTCTTCAATGTTCCAGATATAACAGCTGAAACCAATCACATCAGGTTTTTTACTGTATAAATCAGTTACAATGTTCATGGCCGGGTCTTTTATCGTATACTCAGCAATGTTAATATTGTAAGCATCTTCACAATAAGATTTTAAATAGCGGATAGCTAGATTTGTATGAATGTATTTTGCATTTAACGTACAAACAGTAATGTTCAAGGTAGTCAATCTCCTTTTTTTGTAGAAACAACTAAACGTTTTTGTGTTGAAAAAAGCTGAAATAAACCAGCGACAAATGGCGATGCTAAAAGAAAAGTGAGTCCGGCTGCTGTTAAAAATAAAACAAGCAGGGAAGGCGGAAGCGCTAATGTATCAACACGCCGCGATGATTGAACAAAAAAACCATGAAGCAAATAAACATATAATGTATTTTGTCCCCATGAAGTAAAGAAAAAACGTTTATGTGCAACAATCGACATAATAAAAGCAATCATGATAAGATTCAGCACATATATAAACAAACGCCAGCTTATCCCGGATAATGGCTGTGCATCCAAGGCGGCATAAGAGTGTGAGCCAAACAGCCATTCAATTTGAATATGAGTATGCATATAAAAAAAGAAAAAAAACACCGCTGCTGCAGTAAGTAAAATAAAACGGGCAGGAACTGTGAATAGGGGTGTGAACCATTCTTTCTTTGCATAATAGCCTACTAGAAAAAATGGAAAAAACACAATGGTTCGCCCTATGCTAAATACTCTTAACGGTTCATCCACAAGGCCGATTAAAAGACCCGCTGCAAAAGAGATCACCAAAGCTGGAACTGGTTTTAACCATTTGACTGCTATTCGCAACAGTACATGCCAAAAAAATAAACTTAACAAAAACCAGAGCGACCACTCAGGCACCAGCAAATTTACTGACAGAGCTTTTTCTTGTTCAATCCAAAAGTAAAAAACAGCATAAAAAATTTGGAAAGCCGCAAGAGGAAGCAGCAGTTTCATCGCTGCTTTCTTTAAGTAGCCAGGCCGCATAATTCCTTTGGCAAAAAAGCCTGAGATAAAAATAAAAGCTGGCATATGAAACAAATAAATATTCATATATAGTGCGTAAACAAGCGGACTTTCATGGATGTAAGGCCTTATAAGATGACCAAACACGACCAGGAAAATCAGCACAAGCCGTACATTATCAAAATAATAATCACGTTTTTTCACTCGAAATCACCTGCAGGATAGAATAAAACACATGACGTTATTATACATGATGATCAAAAGAAATCGATAGAAAAGTGGAGTTCTTTCCAGGAATAAGATGGAAATCATAGCTGGCTTAATCCAACTAAGCAAAAACAAAATAAAAAGCAAAAAAAACTTGCTGAAAATGCTCATTGCGCTTGTTTCACGAACAAGCCATAATAAAAAGAAAAACAAGCATATATTTTTGTTTGCAAAAAAATTAAAATCAGCCGGTGCCTTTTTTGATAAAGGAAAACAGTATGTAATGTATAAAAGAATAAGATAAAATAGACAGGCAGGGGATTACAAATGAACGACAGCAAAAAGTCACTAAAATTATTTATTGTGCTTTCACGTGCATATAAGGTGGTTAACGAGCAGGTAAACGGTTTTATTCAAAAAACAGGTTTAAATCCGACAGAGTTTGCCGTACTTGAGCTTTTATATCATAAGGGACCGCAGCCTCTTCAGCAAATTGGCGGAAAAATTTTGCTGGCAAGCGGCAGCATCACTTACGTAGTAGATAAGTTAGAGAAAAAACAGCTTTTAAAACGTGTTGCCTTCCCGGAAGATCGACGCATTACTCATGCAGCCATTACTCCGTCTGGCATTGACCTCATTGAGCGTGTTTTTCCCGAACATGAACAAAATATCCATGATTTGCTCAGTGTTTTGTCAGAAGAAGAAATTGACCAGGCAACAGACATTTTGAAAAAACTAGGATTATCCGTCAAAAAGTTATCTTAAACCCTTTTTGATTAATAAGTGCCGTTAAAGCGAACGGACAGAGGAAATAGGAAAGGGGCAGTAGCAAAAAATGTTATTATTAAAAGACTGGCGCTTATTGGCCGGTATTATCGCTGCGCACGGCCTTCTGTACGTAGCTTATTCAGACCAGGATATATTTTGGTACATTTATACGGCAGCAAACTTATTTTTAATCAGTATTTCTATTATAAGCGAGCCGATTGACGACCAGCAAAATACAAACCGGTTTATGTGGTATGGAGTGGTTTCAGGAGTTATTTTGTACGCGCTTTTTGCAGCTGGTTACTGGCTTCTTCAGTTTTTTCCTTTTTCTGCAAGAAATCATATTTCTATAATATATAAGTTATTTAGTCCGCAGTTTATTTGGCATTATGTTGTCCTTGTCCTTATTTTTATTCCAGGAGAAGAATTATTCTGGCGGGGGTTTGTTCAAAAGCGCTTAAGCCGTTATTTAAATGGTTGGGCAGCAGTCATTATTGCTTCTTTTCTTTATGCATCCGTGTTTTTTTATTCCGGACAATGGATTTGGATGGCCGCTGCGTTTTTTGCCGGACTGTTTTGGGGAAGTTTATATATTTGGAGGAAAAGCATTCCCTTAGTTATTATTTCTCACTTGATTTTTGATTTGCTTCTTGTTGTTTTTTTTCCGCTTCGATAAGTGTCTTTTAAAGGCACTTTTTTTATTTAAATAAAAATAGCTTTTCTTAACAAAGAATTTTCACCAGAAAAAAGGAAGGATTATAAATTGCATTAGCCAGCCGCTGTTTTGGTCGTTTTATTTTATACCGCAATTTATTAATCGATAAAAAACTGTAATGGTATTTTATAATTAAAAGATAGACTAAAGAAAAGAGAAATAAAATGTTTAAGTTTTTAAAATAACGATAAAATACCAGAAAAAAATTTCCTTTTATCTTATTAAATTTTTTTATAAAATACTTGAAAGTCAAAAAAGGTCAAATTATAATAAAATTAAGATCAAAGATAGTCAAAGATTAGAAAAGCAGCTTAAAAAGCTTTTCTCGCAAGCAAAAGTCTTGAAAGTCAAAGAAGATCAAATTATACTATGCTTATAGTCAAATATAGTCAAAGTCAAAAATGAACTAAAGGGGATGACGTGGATGAAATGTCAAAAATGCCAGCAGCAAAAAGCAAATGTGCAGATGAGTATCCGTGTCAACGGTCAAGCTGCAAGTTATTATTTGTGCCATGAATGCTATCAAAAAGAAAAACAAACAATTGGAGGAATGAACATGGATTTTCAATCGTTCGGTTTTCCATTGGATGAATTTATGAAAAATATGCAAATGAATGCACAAAAACAAATGAAGCAATCTGCACCGCCTGCGCAATCAAGCGGTGGAGGCGGAATTTTGGATCAATTTGGGCGAAATGTTTCAGGGCTTGCTCGAGCGGGGCTAATTGATCCTGTTATTGGGCGCGATAAAGAAGTGGCCCGGGTTATTGAGATTTTAAATAGAAGAAACAAAAACAATCCGGTATTGATTGGTGAACCGGGTGTTGGTAAAACAGCTATTGCAGAAGGTCTTGCTCTGTACATTCTAGAAGGGAAAGTTCCTGCAAAACTAAAATCCAAAGAAGTATATGTGCTTGATGTGGCATCACTTGTAGCTGGAACAGGTATAAGAGGACAGTTCGAGGAAAGAATAAAGCAAATTATCGCAGAGTTAAAGGAACGCAAAAATGTTCTTTTATTCATTGATGAAATTCATCAACTTGTTGGAGCAGGATCGGCAGAAGGATCTATGGATGCCGGAAACATTTTAAAACCAGCGCTTGCTCGCGGTGAATTGCAGTTAATCGGTGCCACAACGCTTAAGGAATATCGTCAAATTGAAAAAGATGCTGCGCTTGAACGCCGCTTTCAGCCGGTTCAAGTAGCAGAACCAAGTGTTGACGAAACGATTCGGATTTTAAAAGGCCTGCAAAAACATTATGAAGATTTTCATCAGGTTGTTTATACAGAAGAAGCACTCCAAGCCTGCGCGGCGCTTTCACACCGCTATATTCAAGACCGCTTTCTTCCGGATAAAGCAATTGATCTCTTGGATGAAGCAGGCTCAAAATTAAACTTAACCATTGACGCAGTAGATGCAGAGGTTATGCAAGAACAACTTTCTTCAATTGCAAAGCGCAAAAAAGAAGCTTTACAAAAAGAACATTATGAAGAAGCGGCACGACTTCGCGATGAAGAAGAGGAACTTGAGAAAAAACTGGAAAATGGATCTGCTTCTTTTGAAGCGCCAAATGTAACGGCTGAACATATTCAAGCATTAATTGAAAGTAAAACAGGTATCCCTGTTGGCAAGCTGCAGCAGGATGAGCAAAAGAAAATGAAGTTGATTGAAGAAAACCTTGCAGGAAAAGTGGTTGGCCAGGAAGCGGCCGTTAAAAAAGTGGCAAAAGCGGTAAGACGCAGCCGTGCCGGATTAAAATCAAAAAACCGCCCAATTGGTTCTTTTCTGTTTGTCGGACCAACAGGTGTTGGAAAAACAGAGTTGACGAAAACGCTGGCGGAGGAATTGTTTGGATCAAAAGATGCGCTTATTCGTTTGGATATGAGTGAATTTATGGAGAAACATAGCGTTTCAAAACTGATTGGTTCACCTCCGGGATATGTAGGCTTTGAAGAAGCAGGGCAGCTTACAGAAAAAGTGCGACGCAATCCGTACAGCATTGTTTTACTGGATGAAATTGAAAAAGCACATCCAGATGTTCAACATATGTTCCTGCAAATTATGGAAGACGGCCGCTTAACGGACAGCCAGGGGCGGACAGTAAGTTTTAAAGAAACCGTTATTATTATGACAAGTAATGCAGGGGCCGGCAAAAAAAGTGTAAAAGTAGGTTTTGAAAAAGAAACTGAACAAACAGTTTCTTCTGTTCTAGAATCACTTTCTGATTATTTCAAGCCGGAGTTTTTAAATCGTTTTGATTCAATTATTGAGTTCCAGCCTCTTGGAAAACAAGAACTAACACAAATTGTTGCGCTTATGATTCAAGATTTAAACAACATGCTTTCTGAACAAAGTATGGAGATAGAAGTTGGCGAAGATGTAAAAGAAAAGTTAGCAGAAATGGGTTATAGCCCTCAATTTGGGGCAAGACCGCTTCGCCGGGTGATTCAAGAGCAAATTGAAGACCGAATCGCTGATTTTATCCTGGACCATCCAGAAAAACAAAACTTAAAAGCAGTTCTTCAGGACGGACAAATTACAATTAAAAGTCTATAAAGCTAAAAAAACAGAAACTAGCTTTCTTAAAATAAAGCTATTAAATAAAGAAAAGAGCGGATTCTCATATCCGCTCTTTTTTTCATGCATGTACGATGATATAATTTTTATGATTAACGACAGTTTTTTCTTCTATTTCGAGCTCATTGAAATCTTCCATTATCGTTAAATCAACAATAACTGAATTTTCATTTACTTTTTCGACGATCCCGCGAAGACCGTCTTTAAACTCTATAATGTTGCCGACTTCTGCTTTACTCATCTATTTCGCTCCTTTTCGACAATTGAAGATACCATTTTCGTGACGTTTCTTTTATAATAGTAAAAGATGGCGAAAGGTATTAAAATAAATTTTGCCTTATTTTTTGAAAATAGTAAAGGATTTTACAGCTTTTTGTAGTAATTTTTTGTCTATTTTAATAGGGGGTGAATGCTTGACGATAGAAGAAGCCGTCCAGCAGTTAGAAAATCTTCGCCAAGGGAAAACGGCTTTATTGCATATTCATCAAAAAGACTTTCTAGTATTTCGCCAGGAGTTAATTAAACAGCCGGATTTTAAGCGTTTTCGAGGTATTGCCCGGCATGGTGGAAATATAGACTATGAATATATGGAAGCAGCCCGGAGTTGAAGGAGTGAAGCCCTTGTTTAATGACAAAACTGTTATCGTAACGGGCGGTGCCAATGGAATTGGAAAAGCCACCGCTGCTGCTTTTGCTAATGAAGGCGCGTACACCGTAATCGTCGATGTAAATGAACAGGCAGGACAAGCGATTGCTGAAGAATGGAAACAAGCTGGATTAACCACGGTGTTTTACAAAGCAGATGCCGGTAATCTCGAACAAATGAACAATGTTTTTACTTCTGTTATTAAGGATCGTCAATCTATTGATGTGCTCATCAATAATGCAGGTGTGTCTTCTTTTGGTTCTCTCTGGGACATAAAAAAAGAAGACTGGGACCAAATTATGACCACTAACGCTGCAAGTGTTCTTTTTTGCTCGCGTGAAGCGGCTCGTTATATGAAGCCCGGCTCTGCAATCATCAATATGTGCTCAACAAGGCAGAGTATGTCAGAGCCTCATACCGAACTTTATGCTGCTTCAAAAGGTGCCGTTTTTTCACTAACCCATTCACTAGCCATAACGCTTGGGGAAAAAGGCATACGGGTAAACAGCATAAGTCCAGGCTGGATTGAAACCGGCGACTGGGCAAAACTGCGTCCAGAAGACCATAGGCAGCATCCAGCAGGCCGGGTTGGCAAGCCAGAAGACGTGGCAAAAGCTTGCTTATATCTGGCTGATCCGGAAAATACATTTGTTACAGGTGAAAACATCGTTATTGATGGCGGAATGACACGGAAAATGATTTATTTACCTTAATTTCCAAGAGTATTCTGTGTTTTACCCTTCATTTCAACAAAAACTGAAGGGAAAGCAACACGGAAAAGCTCGGGAATTGAGTGAAAATAAAATTAATGCTATTCTCTATGAAGAAAACGATTGAAGGAGAGACTTTTTATGTCGAAAAAAACTTTTACAGTAACAGCAGATACAGGAATTCATGCACGCCCTGCAACGCTGCTTGTTCAAACAGCAAGTAAATTTTCAAGTGATGTCAACCTTGAGTATAATGGGAAAACAGTAAACCTAAAATCCATCATGGGCGTTATGTCTCTTGGAATTGGCAAAGGAGCAGAAATTGGTATTTCTGCAGAAGGAACAGATGAAACAGCGGCGATTGAAGCAATTGAAACACTATTGAAAAGCGAAGGTCTTGCAAACTGATGGCGGCGATATTAAAAGGGATCGGAGCCTCTGACGGAATTGCTTTTGCAAAAGCTTACCGTTTAATGGAGCCGGACCTTACAGTTGAAAAGCGCAGTGTAGCAGATGCAGCAGCTGAAGCAGACCGCTTCCGTGCCGCGATTAAAAAATCGGAATCCGAGCTAGAAGTCATTAAAGAAAAAGCACGCCGCGATCTTGGTGATGACAAAGCCGCTATTTTCGAAGCGCATTTGCTTGTATTAAATGATCCTGAACTAACAGGGCCAATTGAAGAAAAAATTAAATCAGAATCTGTAAATGCAGAGTTTGCACTTGAAGAAACAGCTAACATGTTCATTGGAATGTTTGAAGCAATGGATAATGAATACATGAAAGAACGCGCAGCAGATATTAAAGATGTTACAAAACGTGTTTTAGCCGCTCTTCTTGGAGTAGACCTTCCTGCGCCGGCATTGATTGCAGAAGAAGTAGTAGTGGTAGCAGAAGATTTAACACCTTCAATGACAGCACAGCTAAACCGTGAATTTGTAAAAGGATTTACGACGGATATTGGCGGGCGTACTTCTCACTCAGCAATCATGGCGCGCTCTCTTGAAATTCCAGCGGTTGTAGGAACAAAAAATGCAACAGCGGATATTCAAAACGGTGATTTAATCATTATTGATGGCCTGCAGGGTGAAGTTCATATTAACCCAACAGAGGAAATTGCAGCCGAGTACCAAAAGCGTGCTGAAGCATTTGCACAACAAAAAGCAGAATGGGCAAAGCTTGTGAACGAACAAACGGTTACGGCAGACGGGCATCATGTCGAGCTTGCTGCAAACATTGGAACGCCTGAAGATCTTACAGGAGTTAAATCAAACGGCGGAGAAGGAGTTGGGCTGTACCGTACTGAGTTTTTGTACATGGGCCGCGACAACCTTCCAACAGAAGAAGAGCAGTTTGAATCTTATAAAGCCGTTCTTGAAGGAATGGAAGGCAAGCCAGTTGTTGTCCGCACACTTGATATTGGCGGAGACAAAGAACTTCCATACTTGAACTTGCCGCATGAAATGAATCCATTCCTTGGCTTCCGTGCGATCCGCCTTTGTCTTGAAGAGCAGGATATCTTCCGTACGCAGCTTCGTGCTTTGCTGCGCGCAAGTGTATACGGCAACTTGAAAATTATGTTCCCAATGATTGCAACGGTTAACGAATTCCGCGAAGCAAAAGCAGTTCTTTTAGAAGAACGTGCAAAGCTTGAATCAGAAGGCGTTGCTGTGGCAGGAAAAATCGAACTTGGTATCATGGTGGAAATTCCATCTACTGCTGTTATTGCAGACCTTTTCGCAAAAGAAGTGGACTTCTTCTCAATCGGTACAAACGATTTGATCCAATACACAATGGCAGCTGACCGCATGAACGAGCGTGTATCTTACTTGTATCAGCCATATAACCCATCTATTTTGCGCCTTGTAAAAATGGTTATTGAAGCAGCGCATAAAGAAGGTAAGTGGGCGGGCATGTGCGGTGAAATGGCCGGCGACGAAACAGCCATTCCACTTCTTCTAGGCTTAGGGCTTGACGAGTTTTCCATGAGTGCAACGTCTATTTTAAAGGCGCGTGCGCAGCTTAAGAATTTATCAAAAGCAGAAATGGAAGCTCTTGCTGCTCAAGCAGTTACAATGTCAACAGCGGAAGAAGTTGTTGAACTTGTTCAGTCAATTGGAAAAAAATAATTAAAATTAGGTTTTAAAAAAGAAAAAATGGGAATAGTATAAACGTAACCAGTTTTTCATTCTCCATTTCTCTCACTTTTGTCCAGACAATTTTTGTCTGGACCTTTTTTATGCAATAAGAAGCAAATTGTGTGATAATGGTAATAAATACAAAAGAGGGGGAGTTTGAATGAGCAAGGAACGGGTAGGTTTTATCGGCACAGGAGTAATGGGGAAACATATGGCAGCACATTTACAAAAAGCAGGATATCCATTATTCGTTTATTCAAGAACCAAGTCAAAAGCAAATGACCTGCTTGAGTCAGGTGCAATTTGGTGTGAGACTCCAGCACAGCTTGCCTCTAAAACAAATATTGTATTTACTATCATTGGAGAACCAAAGGACGTTGAGCAAGTGTATACAGGAGAAAATGGTTTGTTTACAGGAGGACAAGCAGGACAAATTTTTGTGGACATGACAACCTCTAAACCAACTCTTGCAAAAAAACTGTATCAAAAAGGAAAAGAAAAAAATATTGACGTATTGGATGCCCCGGTTTCAGGAGGGGATATTTTTGCAAGATCCGGAAAATTATCTGTTATGGTGGGCGGAGATCAAGATGTTTTTAACCAGCTAGAGCCCTTATTTAAAACATTTGGCGAGAACATTGTTTACCAGGGAAGTGCAGGGGCCGGACAGCATACAAAAATGGCAAACCAGGTAGCGATTGCTTCGAATATGATTGGTGTTTGTGAGGCAATTACATATGCAAGGAAAGCAGGCTTAGATCCGGAAACTGTATTAAAAAGCATATCGCTTGGCGCTGCAGGAAGCTATTCTTTAACAAATTTAGCGCCGCGTATGATTAAAGAAGATTATGCTCCCGGGTTTTTTATCAAGCATTTTATTAAAGACATGAAAATTGCACTTGAGGAAGCTGAAAAAATGGAATTGCATCTTCCAGGGCTGGAAATGGCAAAAAAAATGTACGAAGAACTGGCAGAAAGAGGAGAAGCAGAAAGCGGCACTCAAGCGTTGATTAAACATTATAAATAAATAAATAAAAAAGCGGGCTGTCCAAAGGGGACAAACCCGCTTTTTTTATTTTTTTAAATCATTTAAATAACGTTCAATTCGGGAAAGCCCTTCTATTATTTCTTCGATACTGCATGCATATGATAAGCGGAACCACCCTTCACCAGCAGGTGAAAAAGCACTTCCCGGCACTACGGCTACTTTATATTCATGGGCAAGCGTTAAACAAAAGTCAAAAGACGAACCAGTAAAAAATTCAGGGATTTTAACAAAAAAATAAAAAGCACCATCAGGTTTAACAGTTTTCAAGCCAAGAGATTGCAGCTTTTCATATGCTGCATCCCGCCGTTTACGGTATTCTTCACGCATAGGAAGAGCATCATCAATACCTGATGTTAAAGCAGCAATCGCAGCTTTTTGTGAAATAGATGTGGCGCAAGACACATTGTATTGGTGGACTTTCAGCATATGGCGCGTAATTGACTCAGGCGCATATAAAAAACCGATCCGCCACCCTGTCATAGCATGGGACTTTGACAAGCCATTAATCACGATCGTTTGTTCCTTTAAAAAAGAAGCAATAGAAACATGCGGATGCTCATAAACAATCTCGCTGTAAATTTCATCTGCTAAAATAAAAATTTCATGTTTTTTTGCCAGTGCTGCAATTTGAATTAATTCTTGGTCGGTTAAACTAACACCGGTCGGGTTCGAAGGATAAGGAAGTATAATGGCTTTGGTTTTTGAAGTAACCGCTCGCTGAATAACATCTGCCGTCATTCGAAAATTCGCTGGCGTTGTATCCACCATAATTGCTTTGGCTCCACATAAATGGATAATAGGCTCGTAGCCAGGATAAACAGGGCCCGGGACGATAACTTCATCGCCAGGTACAAGAATCGTACGAAGAGCAATATCAATTGCCTGGCTTGCTCCTACTGTAACAATAACTTCACTATCTGCCTTGTAGGAAACATGATATTTTTTTTCATAAAAGTCAGTTGCCGCTTTTTTAAGTTCTGGCAAGCCTGCATTCGGCGTGTAAACAGTGGCATTTTTTTCAATGGCTTCCATGCCAGCTTTTTTTACGTGCTCTGGCGTAGTAAAATCAGGCTGGCCAATTGTTAAAGAAATCATTCCTTCTGTTGTGCCGACTAAATTAAAAAATTTGCGGATGCCGGATATTTCAATTTCTTGTACATTTTCATTTAATCGATGTTCCATTTATAAACCACCTTTTTCTTGTCTCAATGTTATTATAATGTAAAATTTCTTTTTGAATATTAAAGATTTCTAAACTTTTCAGGACTCGACATTCTTTTTAAAAGGCATATAGTACAATAAAAAAAGAAAAAGGCTAACGGTTTATAAGGTATTTGGTGTTAAAACAAACTGTTAATCGCTATTGATTGCTGTAAGCCTTGTTTATTAAAAGTAAAAAGCTCACTATAAAAGAAAAAAGACGCTTGCCGGGCGGCTGCGTCCTTTTTTGTTAATATGATTGGCCAAGGGGCTTGAAAACAGGCTTCGTATACTTTTTTTGCCCAAACGGCTGTGATTTTGCTTGTTTTTCTTTTAAATCCGTGTAGGATTCTAAAATGCCTTTTGCAGTTGACAAACTCATCGAACAGCGGGGATTTCGAATTTGTTCATTTAAATGCCCGAGGTGGGGGAGTTTAGTAAAGTCTTCCTTGCATGGCGGCATGTGAAACGTGTATTCTCCACATGAAACAAGAACATCAGATTGCTGGCGGCTATGCTTTGGATTTCTAGAAAAATGAAGTCCTTTTTTCACCGCTTTGCCTTCTTTGATCATTTTCAAGAGAGCGCTTTTTTTCAATACATATAAATATTTTGGGTTAGTAGCCGTTTTTGCATGGCGGTTAACAGTAAAGATTGCTTTGGCGAGGGTTTCATCAGATGAAGGTTCGGTGAAAGGTTCTGCTTTTTTGCTCAAGATTGTGACTCCTTTCATGCTTATTTTATCTCATTATATACTCTGAAAGCTTAATATGGAAGCGCTCATAGTGGTTTGCATGTTATATTTAAGAGGAAAATATGAATAAAAAAGAAAGCAGGAACATCAATGGAGCAAAGCAGAATAGCAATTATTGATATTGGGTCAAATACAGTACGGCTCGTTTTATATAAAGAACAAGGAGCAGGAATTGAAGAGTTCCGAAACGTAAAAGCACCGCTAAGGCTGCGGCGTTTTTTAAATGACCAAAATAAAATGAGTGAACAAGGGATTCAGCTTTTGCTTGAAGCGCTTAAGAACTTTCGCGAAGTACTTGACTACCATGATGTAACAGAAGTAGAGTGTACAGCAACTGCTGCTATTCGCCAGGCGGCAAACAAAGCAGAAATTTTTGAACGGGTAAAAAATGAAACAGGTTTTCAAATCCGCCTTTTATCTGGAGAGGAAGAAGCTTGCTACGGATTATCTGCTGTTTTAAAAACAATGCCGGTGGAAAATGGCTTAACCATTGATATCGGCGGCGGCAGTACGGAAATTACTTTGTTTGAAAACAGAAAATTAAAACATCTTTACAGCTTTCCTTTTGGAGTTGTTTCTTTAAAAGAACAATTTATTGATGAAGACCGCATGAAACCAAAAGAACAAAAAAAGATGGCTGAATATATTAAAAGCGAGTTTGGGAAATTCGACTGGCTTTCTAAAGCGCCTGATGGAGTTATTGTTGCTATAGGCGGAAGTGCCCGAAACCTTGCCAATCTCCAACAGTTAAAGGAAAATTATCCGCCACTTGGTGTTCACGGTTACGAATTAACGGTTGATGCATTAGAACAGCTTCGCAAAGAACTTTCACCGCTTTCTTATTCAGAGTTTGAAAAAGTAGATGGCCTTTCAAACGAACGGGCAGACTTGATCTTGCCGGCTCTTGAAGTTTTTTACCAATTATCTTTACATACAAAAGCAAAAGGCCTTTTAGTAAGCTCGCGTGGCCTTCGTGACGGAATTGTGCTCGAACGGACAAAAAACGGCTTGTGGGAAACATCTGAAGATGTAAAGAAAAATGGAATACAACGCCTTTTGACGGTGTACGGACATGATACAGAGCATCATTTCCAAATGATGAAGCTGACTGAAAAAATGCTGGCCGGGTTTGAAAAAGAAGGGCTTATCAATATAACAAAAAAAGAGCGTTTTTTGATTGAACAGGCGGCAGCTCTTTTTTATCTTGGAGAGTATATTTCATCCAGTTCGAAAAGCCGCCATACTTTTTACTTGCTGATTAATTCTCTTTTTGATGGATTTACACATCGGGAAAAAGCATTTATTTCTCTTACGGCCTCTTTTACAAACAATTCGACTTTAAAACAATATCTTGAGCAATTTAAAGGATGGTTTTCAAAAGAAGATATCCAGAAAATGCGGGAATACGGTGCTTTATTAAAGTTATGTTTTAGTTTAAATAGCTCAAAGCGAAGTATCGTACAAGATTTGCAAGTAAAACAAAAAAATAACCAGGTTTTTATTACTGTTTATTGCACAGGAAACGAAATGGCGGAACGGTATCAAAGCGATAAACAAAAACGGCATTTAGAAAAAGCATTGCAAACAAGTGTGATACTCCAGTTTAAACAAAAAATAAACCAATAAAAGCGGAGAGCATGGATAAGCAGCTGATTGTTATCTTTCAATCAATTTCCAGCTCTATTTCTTTAATTTGGCTGAGTTTTTAAAAAAAAACAGAAACGGGGGACTCCAATGAGTGGACACGCAGCAATTGATTTAGCTAATCCGAAATATTATAATAACCGCGAACTAAGCTGGCTTAACTTTAATAAACGTGTTTTGCAAGAAGCTTCGGATTTAAATAATCCTCTTTTGGAGCGGATGAGATTTTTAGCTATTTTCAGTTCGAATTTGGATGAGTTTTTTATGGTGCGTGTTGCCGGTTTAAAAGACCAGGTCAAAGCCGGGTTTAATAAACCGGAAAACAAAGCAGGGTTAACACCAAAGCAGCAGTTAAAAGAAATCAGTGTAAAAGCTCATGAACTTGTAGAGATACAAGACCGCGTACTAATAGAAGAAATCTTGCCCTGTCTTGAGGAAGAAGGGTTTTATTTTCGGAAACCGGCAGAACTAAATGAAGAGCAGCAAGCTTTTTTACTGGAGTACTTTGATAATGAAGTTTTTCCGGTCCTAACCCCAATGGCTATTGACGCGTACCGGCCATTCCCAATGCTGTTAAATAAAACATTAAATCTTGTGGTGATGTTGGAAAACAATGAGCCGGATGCAGAAATGGATCGTGTGGCTATTGTACAGGTTCCTGGTGTTCTTGATAGAGCAATTGAAGTTCCTTCAAATGCAAAAGGAGGGACCTTTGTTTTGCTGGAAGATGTACTGGAACACTTTATAGATCGAGTTTTCCAGGGCTATTTTGTAAAAAACGTTAATACTTTCCGCATCACACGAAACGCTGATATGGAAATTCATGAAGAAGGAGCGCGGGACCTGCTTTTAGAAATTGAAAAAGAATTGAAAAAACGCAAGTGGGGAGCGGCAGTTCGCCTGGAAATGAAGTCACATGACCTTGATCAGCATGTGCTTGATTATTTGCTGGAGGAACTGGAAATTCATTATAAAGATGTTTATAAAATTGATGGTCCAATCGATTTAACTTTTTTATTCCCGTTTACTAAAAAATTAAGTGTAATTCGTGAAGACTTAACATATGAAACGTTTATTCCACAGTTGCCAGAAGATTTATCTTCCCGTGAAGACATATTTGAAAAAACATTACAGCAGGATGTGCTGTTTTACCATCCGTACGAATCATTTGAACCTGTGGTGGATTTTATTTCTCAAGCTGCAGATGATCCTTCTGTCCTTGCCATTAAAATGACTTTATATCGGGTAAGCGGGGATTCACCAATAATCGAGTCGTTAAAACGAGCAGCTGAAAAAGGAAAGCAGGTAACGGTTCTCGTTGAATTAAAAGCCCGGTTTGATGAAGAAAATAATGTGCAATGGGCAAAAGAACTGGAAAAAGCCGGGTGCCATGTGATTTACGGTATGCATAATTTGAAAACACACAGTAAAATCACCCTTGTAGTTCGGAAGCGGGCCGGTCGGATTGAACGCTTTGTTCATTTAGGAACAGGAAATTATAATGATGCAACAGCAAAGTTTTACACAGATCACGGCCTTATTACATCAAACAAAGAATTTGGAATTGATGCAACCAATTTTTTTAATTACTTAAGCGGTTATATGGAAAAGCCAAAGTACAATCATCTTGTTGTGGCACCGTATGATATACAAGACGCGTTTATTAAACTAATTGATGAAGAAATTGAAATTCATAAAAGGCACGGAAACGGCCAAATTATTGCAAAAATGAATTCATTAACAGACAAACGCCTTATTATGAAGCTGTATGAAGCTTCAAATGCAGGTGTGAAAATTGACTGTATTATTCGAGGGATTTGCTGCATGAAGCCCGGAATTCCGGGAGTAAGTGAAAACATTCGTGTGATCAGCATAGTTGGAAGGTTTCTTGAGCACAGCCGAATTTATTATTTTCATCATAACGGTGAAAGGAAAATTTATTTATCATCAGCTGATATGATGACGAGAAACATGATTAAACGAGTGGAAATTTTGTTTCCTATATTAGAAGAATCATTAAAAGACCGGTTAACTGCTTTTCTTCATCTGCAGCTTTCCGACAATGCAAAAGCGCGGTACCAGGATAATGAAGGAAATTATCATTATGTAGAGCCATCGCAAAACGATGCTTATATTGATAGCCAGCTTCAGTCTCTTCGTGCCGCTTACCGTGTACAAGAAGACGAAGAATAACATGGACAGCCTGCAAAACATTTGTTTTGCAGGCTGTCTTTTTTTGTTGATTGAGGACAGTGCTGATATCGCGCTGGAATACAAAACGTTTAAAATTCTTTTGTAACTTTTCATTTAAATTAAACAAATGTCCATAAGGTAATTTCGCCGGTTAAAAACCATCCATTACATAAAGTGGAAGTAGAAATATTTAATTGGCATTAAAACTGGGTAAAGTAAGGGAGATTGCTTTAACCGTAAGCCATGTTAGAAATATCTATTAAAAGGAAAGCAACCCGTGGTTTGTATGAAATCGTTTACTGTTTTTATTGACAACATGTATATACAAGTGCTAAACTAATTTTTAGTTGTATATACAAGTACAGGAGGGGAACATAGATGGCGACCTACTCAAAACAAGCAGCAGATATTGTAGAAGCAGTTGGTGGAAAAGAAAACATCGAAGCAGCCACGCACTGTGTAACAAGGCTTCGTTTTGCCTTAAAAGACGAAAGTAAAGTAAATGCTTCTAAACTAGAGCAAATTGATGTCGTAAAAGGTTCTTTCTCTGCGAATGGGCAGTACCAGGTTGTTATCGGGCAGGGAACGGTAAACAAAGTGTATAAAGACCTTGTAGAAGCAACAGGTATTGGTGAAGCTTCAAAGGAAGACGTGAAAAAAGCATCAGAGTCAAACTTGAATCCGCTTCAACGGGCGATAAAAACATTGGCGGACATTTTCATTCCAATTTTGCCGGCCATTGTAACAGCAGGTTTGCTTTTAGGCTTAAATAATATTTTAACAGGGAAAGGGATTTTCTTTGATGAGTCAATCATTGAACGTTATCCGCAATGGGCAGATATTGCCAGTGTTATTAATTTAATTGCCAGTACTGCGTTTGCATTTTTGCCTGCTTTAATTGGCTGGTCAGCCGTAAAGCGCTTTGGCGGAAGTCCGCTTCTTGGAATAGTTCTTGGGTTAATGCTTGTGCATCCAGATCTTTTAAACGCATGGGCTTACGGAGCAGCTCAAGAAGCAGGAGAAATACCAACTTGGAATATTTTTGGAATGACAGTAGAGAAAATAGGTTATCAGGGACAAGTTCTTCCTGTATTGTTTGCCTCGTATTTACTGGCAAAGATTGAAGTTTTTCTTACCAAACGCGTACCAGAAGGCATTCAATTGCTTGTTGTGGCACCAATTGCGCTTCTTGTAACAGGATTTGCAGCGTTTATTTTAATCGGGCCTGTTATGTTTATGGTTGGAAATGCAATCACAGATGCTGTTATCTTTATATTTGATACAGTACCGCTTATTGGCGGCTTGATTTATGGCGGCCTTTATAGTGTTCTTGTTATCACCGGAATGCATCATACATTCCTTGCAGTTGATTTACAGCTTGTAGGTTCCAAACTGGGTGGCACATTTTTATGGCCAATGCTTGCATTGTCAAACATTGCCCAGGGTGCTGCCGCATTAACGATTGGATTTTTATCAAAAGAAGAGCGGTTAAAAGGGCTATCCTATACATCTGCCCTGTCTGCTTTCATGGGAATTACAGAGCCGGCAATGTTCGGTGTAAACTTGCGCTTTCGGCACGCATTTATAGCAGCATTGATCAGTTCGGCCATTGCCGGAATGTTTATTTCATATAATGGAGTATTGGCAAGCACAATTGGCGTCGGCGGCCTTCCTGGCTTTCTCGTTATCAGCAAGGGAATGACAGCATTTTTAATTGGGATGGTCATCGTTATCGTGTTACCGATTGTGCTGACAGTTATTTTTTCAAAGTTTGCAAAACAAAAATAAAGGGCAACGCTAGCCCTTTTTTTCTATTAGGAGGAATTATTGATGAATGAATGGTGGAAAAAAAGTGTTGTTTATCAAATTTACCCAAAAAGTTTTTATGACACAACAGGAAATGGAATGGGTGACATTCAAGGAATCATCCAAAAGCTTGATTACTTAAATAATCTTGGGGTTGATGTTATTTGGCTTACCCCTATTTATGCTTCTCCGCAAAAAGACAATGGCTATGATATCAGTGATTATTATCAAGTGAATCCGGATTACGGAACAATGGAAGAAATGGAAGAGCTTCTTGAAGAAGCACACAGCCGAAAAATGAAAGTTGTTATGGATCTGGTTGTAAACCATACTTCAACAGAGCACGAATGGTTCCAGGCTTCCCGAAACCCTGATTCTCCATACCGCGATTATTATATTTGGCGCGATGGATCAGAGGAAGGGCCTCCGAACAATTGGGAATCAAAATTTGGCGGTTCCGCCTGGGCTTTTGATGAAAAAAGCGGCCAATATTATCTGCATTTATTTGATAAAACACAAGCTGATTTAAATTGGGAAAACCCGGATGTGAGAAAAGATTTATATGAAATGATGCATTTCTGGTTGAAAAAAGGAATTGACGGTTTTCGCCTGGATGTTATCAACCTTATTTCAAAAAATCAGGATTTTCCAAATGATTATGAAGGGGACGGGCGACGTTTTTACACGGATGGTCCGCGCATCCATGAGTTTTTAAAGGAAATGAATGAAAAAGTATTTTCACACTATGATTTGCTGACTGTTGGAGAAATGTCTTCTACAACAATTGAACACTGTATCCAGTATTCTCATCCAGATTCCAATGAATTAGCTATGACTTTTAATTTCCACCATTTAAAAGCAGATTATCCAAACGGTGAAAAATGGGTGGCTGCATCTTTTGATTTTATTTGGCTAAAAGAAACAATGGCAAAATGGCAAACTGAAATGGATAAAGGCGGAGGGTGGAATGCGCTGTTTTGGTGCAACCATGATCAGCCGCGAGTGGTTAGCCGCTATGGGAACGATCAAGAGTATCGAGTTAAATCAGCAAAAATGCTGGCAAACGTTATTCATTTTATGAAGGGGACCCCTTATGTTTATCAAGGTGAAGAAATTGGGATGACAAACCCGCATTTTGAACAGATTGAACAGTACCGTGATGTTGAATCGTTAAATATGTATTTGATTTTAAAAGAGCGCGGCCTTCCTGAAAAAGAAATAATGGCTATTTTAAAACAAAAGTCCCGTGATAACAGCCGAACACCAGTGCAGTGGGAAAATGCTCCAAACGCTGGTTTTACACATGGTACACCTTGGATTGAAACAGCACCTAACTTTCCTGAAATAAACGCGCAAGCGGTACAACAAGACAAGGAGTCAGTTTTTTACCATTACAAAAAATTGATTGCACTTCGCAAACATGAAGTGGTCATGCAGGAAGGAAGCTGCCGGTTTCTTTTGATGGAACACCCGCAACTGTTTGTTTATGTGCGTGAATACGCAGGAGAAATATGGCTTGTAATCAATAACTTTTTCAATGAAACTGTTTCATTTTCTGTGCCGGAAGAATTTCGTTCTATGAAATCAGAAAAACTTTTATCCAATGAAAAAACAGCGCCTGAACAATTAACAGATTGGTCGTTAACCCCTTATGAAAGTACTGTATACCGACTATTTAACTAGTCTTTCACTTCTGTTATAGTAAGATGAGTAAGAAAGATTACAGGTGAACAACATGAGAAAAAACAAGTTTATGCGAATTTATGAAGAATTAACAGAAAAAATGAAAGATGGTACTTTTCAAGCAGGGGAATTAATTCCTTCAGAAAATGAATTGGCTGCACAATATGAAACATCTCGTGAAACAATTCGAAAAGCACTGACACTCCTTTCGCAAAATGGATATATTCAAAAATTGCGTGGAAAAGGATCAGTTGTACTTGATACAAGCCGGGCGAGTTTTCCGATTTCCGGGCTAGTCAGCTTTAAAGAGCTGGCCGACCAATTAAATGGAACCATTCACACCTTTGTGGAGGAACTTGAATTAATCCGTCCTGAGCCTTATTTACAGCATCAGCTTCAGTGCAGCTCGAAAGAAGAGCTGTGGAAAGTAATTCGTACAAGAGCGTTTGATGGAGAACGGGTAATTTTAGATAAAGATTTTTTGTTAAGAAAACAAATTCCCCAATTAACAAAAGACATCTGCGAGCAATCAATTTATGCTTATATCGAACAAGAACTGGGTATAACGATTAGCTTTGCAAAAAAAGAAATTACCGTAGAGCCGTGTACAGAAGAAGATTGCCGGTATCTTGATATGAAAGATTTTTCATACGTAGTGGTAGTAAGAAACTACGTGTATCTTGATGATGCTAGCCTTTTTCAATATACGGAATCACGTCACCGGCTGGATAAATTCCGTTTTGTTGATTTTGCCCGCCGGCACACTAAATGACCTGGACTTCTATGTCCGGGTTTTTTCTATTTAGGAGCATAATTGGCAAAAGTCATGTATAATAATAAACGATTTGACGGAATAGGGGGGGTATTTATGGATGCATTAGAAATTATGAGCAATCTAGACAAAGTTATGCCTTACTATCAGCCGATCTTTAGTGCAGATGAACATAAAATTATTGGATATGAAGTTTTAGGACGTTACATAGAAAATGGGCAGGTAATAAGTCTGGGGGATTTTTTTCATGATGGAGACACGCCGGATGACTACCGCTGTGAAGTAGAAGATGTGATATTGCAAAAAGCTTTGGATGCTTTTACAAATTCCAAAAAAGAAGAAATGCTTTTTATTAACAGGCATGCAGCTGGCCTAGTAGAAGATTATGGCGAATCTTTTCTAGCTATTTTAGACACTTATATGGACAAAGGCTTGAAATATGAGCAAATTGTTCTTGAAATTTCAGAAGGGGATTACAGTAAATCTCTTGACAACATACTTCGGTATTATAAAACACTTGGCATTCGGCTGGCAGTTGACCACATTGGAGAAGTAGATGGAGATATCCGCCATTTTGCTGGATCCTCACCTGATATTTTAAAAGTAAGCCTTCGTGCTTTACGGAAAGATGCGGGAGATCAGTCATATAAAAATATTGTTTACTCACTATCAATGTTTGCGCGTAAACTAGGTGCGTCCCTTTTGTTTGAAACAGTGGAAGCAGAGTACCAGCTTCAATATGCCTGGAAAAATGGCGGACGTTATTACCAGGGCTTTTACTTGGCCAAGCCATCGCCTTCTTTTGCCGAACCGGACCAGTTAAAAGAAATGCTTCGGGAAAAGTGCAGTCGCTTTATCACCTATGAAAAAAAAGCGCTCAGCAGTGTTTATGCGCTGGCTGATAAAATTGAAACTGAATTAACTTCCATCATTGCACGGTCAAAATCAGCTCAAAAAGAAAAACTTCTTGAAGAAATTGCCCGCCATTTTGATGAAATGTGCTTCCGTTTATATATTTGTGATGAAAACGGCTTTGAATTAACTCCGAACTATTTTAAAAAAGAAGGAAAATGGATTTTTCAGCCTGAATATTTAGATAAAAATTGGAGCTGGCGGCCTTATTTTCTTGAAAATATTGTCCGTATGAACAAAAATGGCGGAGGGCTAATTTCTGATCTCTACAATGATATTGAAACAGGCGAAACAATCCGAACGTTTTCCTGCCCGATTAATGATCACGAATATTTATTTTTTGATATACCTTATGAGTATTTATACGATCAGGAAGGGCTTCTCTACTAGCGTATAAGAACGGTGGAAAAAGGAGAGACTGTGAGACAACTTAAGCCCTTCACCTCCAGTGTAAACAGCGTTTATTAACAGCCATGCAACCGTGTTGTTCAAAAACGCTATGCCGCCGTTTGTCTGCTTTTATTTCGCCGTTTCATCAAAAAAGATTTTTTTCTCTTTCTTCGGTTTTGCGGCAGCCGTTTAAGTGACAAAACGCTGAAATAGCGTTTTTTTTTGAGTGAACAGGTCGAAAAAAGGGTATAAAAATGTTGGATTATAAAATGGATGTATGGTATATTTCTTGTGCTTACTAAATGGATAACGAATTGAAAGGGGTCGACAATATATGTCACAATTAGTTGGGATCGTACAACGTTTAAAATCATTGCAGGAGGGCGGAGAACAAGGAGAAGTTCAGCAGCGCCTTTTTGAAGTGAATGGAAAAACCCTTTGTCAGGTAAAATATTTTCCTAATAAAGATACTTTTGAGCTGGAAGTATACGATAAAGATGGAAAAGGAAGCAAGTACCCTTTTGATGATATCGATATGACAGCAATTGAAATATTTGAACTTCTTCAAGAAGCAAAACAGCAGGATCAGGGATAAAAATGCTTTAAGGAGCCGACTCTTTTACTAAAAGAACGGCTCGTCTTTCTGGCACGTGTTGCAAAAAATTTGCTATAATAAAAGGGAAGTTAAGCGCTTACAAAAGTGGAAAAGGAGTATCGCGAATGATTTCCTTCAGAGATAAAGATGTTTTTCAGACAAATATTATGGATTATATCATTCCAAGTGAAAAAGTTGCATTTGTACAGCGGGGGAATAGTTTAGAACATGCTCTGCTGATTTTAACGAAAAGCGGTTATACAGCTATTCCAGTTCTCGATTCAAAATATCGGCTTGAAGGGTTAATCAGTATTCCGATGATTACAGAAGCCATTCTCGGGCTTGAACGAGTAGAGTTTGAGCGACTTGAAAAATTGAAGGTAGAAGACGTGATGGCGGTCGATAAACCAAGACTCACTGTTCATGACCATCTTCGAAAAGCGCTCGGCCAGCTGATTAACCATCCTTTTTTATGTGTAACGGATGATGAAGGCCATTTTGAGGGAATTTTAACGAGGCGAGTTATATTAAAACAGCTGAATTATTATATTGATCAGCTTAATTAAAGAAGATCCGCCCATGCGGCGGGTCTTTTTTTCTTTATTAATGAGGTGAAAAAAACAATGAAAGAAAAACAGACCAATCGACCGGCTGTTTTAGCTGCTGTGATGCTTGCTATGTTTATGGGGGCTATCGAAGCAACCATTGTTGCAACCGCAATGCCCAATATTGTAGCAGATTTAGGGGGATTTTCTCTATATAGCTGGGTTTTTTCATCGTACTTATTAATGAATGCAGCAACAGTGTTAATTTATGGGAAGCTTTCAGATATATTTGGAAGAAAACCTGTATTGTTTACAGGCATCATTATTTTCCTGATTGGATCTGTTTTATGCGGCTTTGCAGGTTCTATGGGGCAAATGATTTTTTACCGGTTTATTCAGGGAATAGGAGCAGGGGCAGTTATGCCTGTGGCGGTAACAATTATTGGTGATATTTATACAAAAGACGAACGAGCAAAAATACAAGGGTACCTTTCCAGCGTTTGGGGAATTTCTGCTGTTTCTGGGCCGGCGCTTGGCGGTTTGCTTGTTGAATTTGTTTCGTGGCGATGGGTGTTTTGGATTAACGTGCCAATTGGAATTGTTTCGATCCTAATGTTAGTTTTCTTTTTGCATGAAAAAGTTGAAAAGAAAAAGCCAGATATTGATTATATAGGAACTGTGTTGTTCTTAATAGGAATCACTTCTTTTATGTATTTGCTTGTAGAAGCAGGTAACACAGCTTATGTTTTCCCTATTCTTGGAGCTGGAATCATTTCCTTTTCCGCTTTTATTATTCATGAACGGCATACGGCTTCTCCAATGATTCCATTTCATTTATGGAAGGTTAGGCCGATTTTAATTGCAAATCTTGTTTCCCTGACAACAGGGGTTATGCTAATTGGAGTTTCGACTTTTTTGCCAACGTATGTACAAGGCGTAATGGGTGAAAATGCCACTGTTGCTGGATTTACTCTTACAGCAATGTCCATCGGCTGGCCGATTGCCGCCGCTTTAGCTGGCCGTCTATTGTTGTCAATTGGCTACCGGGCTACAACATTGGCTGGCGGGACGGCTTTGGTTGCAGGCGGGCTTATGTTTGCTTTTATGGACCCCAACTTTGGGCCATGGTGGGCTGCAAGTGCATCATTTGTTACAGGTGTTGGAATGGGGTTAACGTCAACGGCATTTATTGTTTCCATACAAGAAGCTGTTAGCTGGAATGAGCGGGGAGCTGCTACCGCCTCCAATATGTTTATGCGCAATATAGGAAATACAATTGGTGCTGCGTTGCTTGGCGGCGTTTTAAACAGTCAGCTAGCTGATTACTTAGCGAATAAAAAAGGCGCAGAAGGACTGGGTGTTGATTCAATTAATAAATTGCTTGGAGAAAACAGCGAGCTGAGTGAAACAGCCAGATTTATTTTAAGCGAAGGCTTAACGTCTGCTTTGCACACAGTATACTGGGTTGTATTTTTATACGCAGTCATTTCGTTTGTGCTGCTTTTGTTTTTAAAGAAAGGAGAATAAAAAATGTCTTTTTCGGAGTTTCGCTTATTGGCAGTTCTGGCGGAAGAAATGAATATGCGAAAAGCAGCGGAGCGGCTGTTTGTTTCACAGCCAGCACTTTCGCAAAGGCTGCAAACAATCGAAAAAGAATGGGCAGTTAAAATTTTCAACCGATCAACCAAAGGCTTATCGTTAACGCCGGCTGGTGAATTAATAGTGGAGTATGCGAAAGAAACGTTAGAAAAAAAAGAAAAGCTGCTTGAAGAACTTCAGTCACTTGAGCCACAAGTACACGGTACGTTGAAAATTGCTTGCGCTACGATTGTAGGGCAAAACTGGCTTCCTAAAGTGCTCAAACTGTTTGTTGAACGGTATCCTTATGCGAAAATACAGCTTGTCACAGGCTGGAGCAGTGAAATATTAAAATCTCTTTATGAGGGAGACGTTCATATCGGCATTATACGGGGCACCCCGGAATGGAAGGGGAGGAAAATTCACTTGTTTGAAGACCCTCTTTTTTTAGTGGACAAAGATATTCAAGAAGTCGAAGAAGTACTTTCAACAGACAGGCCGTTTATTCAATTTAAAAGTGACTCAAACTATGACCAGGAAATACAAGAGTGGTGGCATAACCGTTTTCAAATGGCCCCAAAAAGGTCCATAGTAGTAGATCAAATAGAAACATGCAGGCAAATGGCGTTTAATGGGCTGGGTTACGCCATTCTCCCTGCCATTACCTTGTCAAATCAGGAAAATGACTTTTATAAAATTCCTCTTCTTGATCGTGAGGGCGTACCAATTCGCCGTGATACATGGCTTCTTGGCTATGATGCTGCTTTTGAACTTCGCCAGGTAAAAGCTTTTGTTGAAACAGTTGAACGTTTTATGGAACAATCCGATGAAAATCGCTTGTGAAAATTTCTTCACTTTGATAAAGTAAGAGCAGAAAAATGAGAAGTTTCAGGAGGAGTACATAGTTATGAAAATGATGGATGCACACGAAATTATTGCTTTTATTGGAAACAGCAAAAAATCAACACCGGTTAAAGTATATGTGAACGGTGATGTAGAAAACATTAATTTTGGCGAATCTGCCAAAGTATTTGGTGAAGGAAAATCAGTTGTTGTGTTTGGCGAGTGGGCAGAAGTGTCGGAAGCGCTAGAACAAAACAAAGATAAAATTACTGACTATGTTGTGGAAAATGATCGCCGCAATTCAGCGATTCCGCTTCTTGATTTAAAAAACATTAAAGCACGTATTGAACCGGGTGTGGTAATCCGCGATCAAGTAGAAATTGGGGACAATGCGGTAATCATGATGGGTGCTTCAATTAATATCGGTGCTGTTATTGGAGAAGGCACGATGATTGATATGAATGCTGTTCTTGGAGGTCGTGCAACAACAGGGAAAAATTGCCACGTTGGTGCAGGAGCTGTTTTGGCAGGCGTAATTGAACCGCCGTCTGCTTCACCAGTTGTTTTAGAAGATAACGTATTAATTGGTGCAAATGCAGTTGTATTAGAGGGCTGCCGTATCGGAGAAGGTTCTGTTGTAGCCGCAGGCGCAATTGTAACAGAAGACATTCCTCCATACTCAGTAGCTGTTGGTGCTCCGGCACGTGTAATTAAGCAAATTGATGACAAAACAAAATCCAAAACAGAAATTATGCAAGAACTCCGCAAACTGTAAAAGCGGTAAACGTGGAACGTGTGGGCAGTTGCCCACACGTTCTTTTTGAAATAGGAGGGAAAAGTATGAATCAATTTGTTGAAATTCGCCGTGAGCTTCATCAAATTCCAGAACTGGGCTTTCAAGAATTTAAAACACAGCAATATTTACTGAATTATTTACACTCGCTGCCCGCAGAGCGAATGGAAATTAAAACATGGCGTACAGGAATTATTGTAAAAATAAATGGGTTAAACCCAACAAAAGTGATTGGCTGGCGCACCGATATTGACGGCCTGCCAATTGAGGAAAAAACGGATTTGCCCTTTGCATCAAAGCACAAAGGCCGGATGCATGCATGTGGCCATGATTTACATATGAGCATTGCTCTTGGAGTCGTTACTCATTTTGCATCAAATCCAATTGAAGATGATTTAGTATTTATCTTCCAGCCGGC
>JAPSKG010000145.1 GCA_031177795.1 Domibacillus sp. | reverse complement strand
TTTAATATCGGTGCAGACCTTGTTGTGCATTCTGCCACTAAATATATTGGCGGGCATAGTGACGTGTCAGCGGGTGTTGTTGTTGGAAAACAAGAATACATAGGTGCTGTCCGCAGCCGAATTGTGAATATCGGCTTGAATTTAAGCCCGTTTGAGTCGTGGCTTGCATGCCGTGGAGCAAAAACACTTGGCTTGCGGATGGAACGGCAGTCTCAAAACGCCCAAAAAATCTCGGATTGGCTTGGCACTCAGCCAAAAGTGAAAAAAGTATTTTACCCGCAATCCGTTTCTCCAAAAGGAAATGGAGCCATCGTTACCATTCACCTTGCTGATCATGCGGATGAATCAGCGTTTTTCCGTTCGCTTGGCTGGATTCATATTGTGCCGTCACTGGCTGGCGTGGAAACAACCGTTTCATGGCCGTTCGGCACCTCACACCGCTCTTTGACGGCTGAAGAAAAAGCGGCAGTCGGCGTATCGGAAAAAACAGTCCGTATTTCCATTGGAATCGAAGAAGCGGAAGATATTATTGGCCAGCTGGAACAAGCGCTGAATAAAGCTTGATGAAAAAGAACGGTAAGTCTATTAACGATTGAATCAGCAATCTGTTACAATAAAGAGAAAAAGACTTATATGCAACGTTCTGGAGGGAGTTCTATGGCTTTGGACTGGTTGATGCAGCTTGGGGTTGCAGCAGTAAAACTATTGATTCACCCTATCTTTTATTTTTCTTTTGTTCTGGCGTTTATTATTGGAATGTTTCGTGTAGCGCGTGAACGAAAAGACTTTGGTACGCGCATATATGATATTTACCAGGAAATCCGATTTATTTTGCCTTCAAGCCTGGCAGTTGGGGCCGTTCTTTCTGTTATTGCTATTATAGCAGGGCTGGCGCTGCCAGCTGATTTGCTTAGTTTTATGGCGGCTGTTTTAATTATTTTCAGTGCCGGCGGTTTTTTTCTGTTGTCGCCCGCCTGGACGTTAACAGCTGCTTATAGCGTGTTTGTTTTGTCCGAGTGGCTTGGCTATCCGTTTATTTCTTATGAAAACCTGGATCTAAAAGCAATTTTAGTTGTTGCGGCCATTTTAATAGCGCTTTTGGTTATTGCAGAAGGCGTGTTGATTCGCAAGCGGGGCCATCAAGGAACATCTCCCCGCATCGAACTTAGCAAGCGCGGTCAAAAAACAGCTGTTCATCTTGCGCGCCGCTTATGGCTTGTGCCAGTGTTTTTGCCGGTGCCAGCCACCCGGCCGCTTGAGCCTTTTGCAAATTGGTGGCCGTTAATCGACATCGGTGCCCAAAACTACTATTTGATGCTGTTTCCTTTTTTAATCGGTTTTTCCATGACGGTTAGAAGTACGCTTCCGGCACTTGCAGTTAAAGCAACAGGGAAAAGTGTTGTGTGGGCAGGTGTGCTGACGCTGATGCTGGCTGTTGGCTCTTACTGGATGTGGCAACTGGCTATAGCAGCCGTTTTATTTGCGGCTGCTGCCCGAGTTGCTATTACCCGGCGGCATTACAATTATGAAAAGCATCGTTCGCACTTTTTTACCGCCCAGCCAAAAGGCATTATTATTGCAGGTGTGCTTCCTTCATCGCCAGCTCGTAAAATGAAGCTTGAGATCGGGGAAGTAATTACGAAAGTAAACGAGACAGCAGTCAACAGCGAACCAGAGTTTTACAAAGCGCTGCAAAAAAATGCGGCATATTGTAAACTCGAAGTGATTGGCACAAACAATCAGCTGCGCTTTGTGCAAGGATCCATATACGAAAATGAACACCATGAATTAGGGTTGATTTTTGCGCCGGAAGAAAAAGAATATTTGGATGACTCGGCTTTTTCGGGTTAAGGAAACGTCCTCATTGAGAGGGCGTTTTTTCTTTTCTTTAAAAACGGAAAAGCTGTATTAAAACAGAGGTTAAAAAAATAAAAACTATTACATAACAACTGTTGACTTTTACTATCTGTTATAATACAATAAATTCAACAGCAACACATTATTTAAAATTAAAGGAGGAAATAAAAATGATGCCTTTAGAATTTTACCGAAACATTCCGATGAAAGAGTGCAGCCAGTGTGGAAACAAAATCGTTGAACAGCATGAGTCTTATCATTCAGAGTGCGAAAGATGTTTGAGTAAAATAGAGGAGTAAACTAATTTGATAAATGTAACCGAATTCAATTGATTGATCCGCCTGTTTATTCATGACAGAGCGGATTTTTCTTTTTTTTCTGTTTATTTGCCGTTACAATAGGCATAATATGTCGATTGAAAAGGAGCGGATCATTATGGGTGTCCATACATACTTTAAAACATTATCAGATCTTGAACATTTATACCGGCTGCCGGGAAAGTTTAAATTTCAAACGCATAATGTGGCTGCTCATTCCTTTAAAGTATCAAAAATAGCTCAATTTTTAGGTACGGTAGAAGAAATGAACGGTGAAACAGTTAACTGGCGTTCACTTTATGAAAAAGCACTTAATCATGATTACGCAGAGCTTTTTACAGGGGATATAAAAACACCGGTTAAATACGCAACAGCCGAGTTAAAAGAATTGTTTTCGCAGGTAGAAGAAAAAATGGCACGCCGGTTTATTGAAGCAGAATTTCCAAAGGAATTTCATGAACCGTACTTTAGAAGATTAAAAGAAGGAAAAGATGAAACGCTAGAAGGCCGCATTTTAGCGGTAGCAGATAAAATAGATTTATTATATGAAGCTTACGGGGAAATTTTAAAGAGAAATCCAGACCCGCTATTTTTTGAGATTTATGAAGAAGCTTTAAATACGATTTTGAAGTTCCAGGATCTCCACTGTGTAAAGTATTTTGTTGAATTTATCATGCCGGATATGCTGGCTGAAAAATTTATGCCGCATAGCGAACTCCGTGATTTAACAGAGCGGATTATCAGCCGTTCTGACAGCCCGCCAAATTAAGAAAAAAAGGCGGAAGAGGTTTTCACGCAGGGAAATCCGCTCTTTTCGAAAAAAGAAAAATCCAGTATGATAGAAAAAAGAAAATGCATTAGGAGGAAGATGATGGTCGATAAGATGATTTTGGCGCTGTTTTTGCCCGCTTTGCTTGTCGTATTGTTTTCGCGCGTAACATACAACCAGTTTCTCGGTCTTATTTTGACAGTTGCGCTTATTGCCGCATCCGCCTATAAAGGATATACCCACACATGGGAATTAATTGTGATTGACGCTTTTTCATTAACAGCGGGGCTTTGGATCTCAACTCGAATGATGAAACAGCTTAAATTAAAATTAAACTGACACTGACACCGGATTGATTTCGGTGTCTTTTTTATTTGGTAACAAGAAAAAATGAAAAGGTTATTTTTTCCTTGAGAGCCATACAGAATCCGAACAGGTGTGTGCATTTTGTTCGCTTTTTTTGTTTCGAACATGGTAAAATGGGAATTATAAAAAGTAAAAGAACGGATAGGAAGATAGGGGGCATCGGCGTTGGCTCAAGAATTTAAGTTAGTTTCAGCATACAAACCCGAGGGCGATCAGCCGGCTGCAATTGCAGAGCTGGTTCAAGGGGTGCAAAGCGGCAAAAAGCACCAGACGCTGCTTGGTGCAACAGGTACAGGAAAGACGTTTACAATTTCCAACGTTATTCAAGAAGTAAAAAAGCCGACGCTTGTTATTGCACATAATAAAACACTCGCCGGACAGCTATACAGTGAATTTAAAGATTTTTTCCCGGACAATGCGGTTGAATATTTTGTCAGCTACTATGATTATTATCAGCCAGAAGCATATGTTCCGCAAACAGATACTTTTATTGAAAAAGATGCAAGCATTAATGATGAAATTGACAAATTGCGCCACTCGGCAACAGCTTCTTTGTTTGAACGCGATGATGTTATTATTATCGCGTCTGTTTCATGCATTTATGGCCTCGGTTCGCCGGAAGAATACAGAGAAATGGTTATATCACTCCGGACAGGCATGGAAGTTCCCCGGAACGAGCTGCTGCATCGTTTGGTGGACATTCAGTATGAGCGGAACGACATTGATTTTAAGCGCGGAACGTTCCGCGTGCGCGGCGATGTGGTGGAAATTTTTCCTGCATCCCGTGATGAACGATGCATCCGCGTTGAGTTTTTCGGCGATGAAATTGACCGGATTCGGGAAGTGGACGCATTAACCGGTGAAATTTTCGGTGATCGCGAACACGTGGCTGTTTTTCCGGCAAGCCACTTTGTGACGAGAGAAGAAAAAATGAACCTGGCCATACGCAATATTGAACAAGAGCTGGAAGAACGGCTGGCTGAGCTGCGTGCGGAAGAAAAACTGCTGGAAGCGCAGCGTTTGGAACAGCGCACACGCTATGATCTTGAAATGATGCGCGAAATGGGCTTTTGTTCGGGCATTGAAAACTACTCGCGCCATTTAACGCTGCGGCCGCCGGGTTCTACACCATATACGTTGCTGGACTATTTTCCAGAAGACTTTTTAGTTGTCATTGATGAATCGCACGTAACACTGCCGCAGGTACGCGGCATGTACAATGGAGACCAGGCGCGCAAGCAAGTGCTTGTCGACCACGGTTTTCGCTTGCCATCTGCTAAAGACAACCGCCCGCTGACGTTTGAAGAGTTTGAAAATCATATCAACCAGATAATCTACGTTTCTGCTACGCCTGGGCCTTATGAAATCGAGCATACGCCAGAAATGACACAGCAGATTATCCGGCCGACCGGCCTTCTCGATCCAACCATTGATGTGCGTCCAATCGAAGGCCAAATTGATGATCTTCTTGGCGAGATTAATGAACGGGTTGAAAAAAATGAGCGAGTGCTTGTTACAACTTTAACCAAAAAAATGTCAGAAGACTTAACCGATTACTTAAAAGAAATTGGCATAAAAGTGCAGTATTTGCATTCGGAAATTAAAACACTTGAGCGAATTGAAATCATCCGTGACCTGCGTCTCGGCAAATATGATGTGTTAATCGGCATCAACTTGCTCAGGGAAGGGCTCGACATTCCGGAAGTGTCACTTGTCGCGATTTTAGATGCAGATAAAGAAGGCTTTTTGCGGTCCGAACGGTCACTTATCCAAACGATTGGACGCGCTGCCCGGAATTCAAAAGGGCATGTTATTATGTATGCCGATAAAATAACAGATTCTATGCGAAAAGCGCTTGAAGAAACAAAACGCCGCCGCACAATTCAAGAAGAATACAATAAAAAACATGGCATTACGCCAATGACCATCCAAAAAAGCATTCGAGATGTTATCCGAGCCACGCAAGCGGCGGAAGAAACAGAAACTTATGCAGCAAAAACGACTGGCAAAAAATTATCGAAGCAAGAAAAGCAAAAAGTGATTGCGCAGCTTGAAGCAGAAATGAAAGAAGCGGCAAAAGCGCTGGATTTCGAACGGGCTGCCGAGCTTCGCGACGCATTATTTGAACTGAAATCAGAATAGAGGTGGAAATACATGGCCATTGATCGTATATCCGTTAAAGGGGCGCGTGCCCACAATTTAAAAAACATTGATATCACTATTCCCCGCGACCAGCTTGTTGTGCTAACCGGCTTGTCCGGTTCGGGAAAATCTTCACTGGCATTTGATACAATTTACGCGGAAGGGCAGCGGCGCTACGTGGAGTCGCTGTCTGCATATGCCCGCCAGTTTCTCGGGCAGATGGATAAACCGGATGTTGATTCGATTGAAGGTTTGTCGCCGGCTATCTCAATTGACCAAAAAACAACAAGCCGTAATCCACGCTCCACTGTCGGAACAGTAACAGAAATTTATGATTACCTCCGTCTTTTATACGCCCGTGTTGGCCGTCCGGTTTGCCCCATACACGGCATCGAAATTACTTCACAAACAATTGGCCAAATGGTTGACCGAATTATGGAGCTTGAAGAGCGAACAAAAATTCAAGTGCTTGCACCGGT
>JAPSKG010000144.1 GCA_031177795.1 Domibacillus sp. | reverse complement strand
GAAAAGAAAACATCCTCCGCATCACACATTGCATGACCAGGCTTCGGCTTGATTTGCTTGATTGGGACAAAGCGGACATACACAAAATAAAACAAGTGCCGGGTGTCATGGGCATTCTTAAAGAAGACGTGCTTCATGTAGTGATTGGACCAGGAAAAGCCGGGGAAACAGCTGAAAAACTAAGCAGCCTTGCGGCTTTAAAAGTTGGAGAAGCAGCTGGGAAATCTTCGGAAATACAAATAGAAAACCAAAAAAAAACAAAAATGCAGCAAGTGCTCCGTAAAACAGGAAATATTTTTATCCCACTTATACCAGGAGTAGTGGCTTCCGGCATTATAACCGGTGCAGCAAATTTCGCTAAAAATTCAGGCGCAGACCCTGAGGGAACTTTGCTGAAGCTGTTGCTTTTCATGGGAAGTGGGCTTTTTGCTTATTTAGGCATTTTAGTTGGCTGGAACACGGCAAAAGAATTTAATGGGACGCCGGTGCTCGGGGCTATTGCAGGAATGTTTATCATTAACCCGGCGCTTGCAGATTTAACTGTTTTTGGAGAAGCCCTCGTTCCCGGCCGGGGAGGGTTATTTGGGGTCATGTTTGCAGCCTGGCTGATGGTTGTTGTGGAACGTGCAGTGCGTCAGCGGATTCCATCTGCTGTTGACATTATTTTCACTCCATTGCTGACGGTTTTAACGGTGGGTGTTTTAACGTTGTATGTGATCCAGCCAGTTGCAAGTGTTTTATCCGAAGCGCTCATTAAAGCCATTGAATCTTTTTTAGATGCTGGCGGCTTTATGGTGGGAGGCCTTCTTGCTGGTTTTTTTCTGCCTGTTGTTTTGTTAGGCCTTCACCATGGCTTGACGCCCATTCATATGGAGCTGATCAACAGCCTGGGATACACTCCGCTTCTCCCTATTTTTGCTATGGCGGGTGCCGGGCAAGTTGGGGCTGTCATGGCTATTTACATAAAAACACGCAATAACCGGCTGCGGACGATTATCAAAGGAGCGCTGCCGGTAGGCTTCCTTGGTATTGGAGAGCCGCTGCTTTATGGCGTTACCCTCCCTCTTGGCCGTCCGTTTATTACTGCTTGCATGGGCGGTGCTGTAGGCGGTGCTTTTCAAGCAGCAATAAAAACAGGTGCTTCAGGAATTGGAGTATCAGGTGTTTCGCTTATTCCCTTAATTGATGACGGAAAATACTTGTTATACGGAATGGGCTTATTAATTACTTATCTATCAGGCTTTTTCTTTACGTATTTATTTGGTTTTAAAGAAGAAATGGCGGAAAATATTTAACAAACGGCACCGCAGAAAAACGTTCTGCGGTTTTCTGTATGGGAGGAAAACGGAGTGTTTGGAATTTCTGTTTATTTAAATAAAACAATAGGAAAAGACGAAAGGGCTTATATGGAGAAAGCAAAAACAAGCGGGTTTACCTCTGTTTTTACGTCTCTTCATATTCCAGAAGATGATAGCTCCCAATTGCGGAAAAGGGTTGAAACACTGGCTGGAATAGCCCGGGAAATAAAACTAGAGCTGGTAGTGGATGTTTCTCCTTCATCATTAAGTTTAATTGGCAGTTCGTTTGAACAAGCAGAATGCCTGACAAGTCTGGGGATAACAGGTCTCCGGGTTGATTACGGCATTGCGCCCGGGGAAATAGCGCGGCTATCAAACAAAATGAAAATAGCGTTAAATGCCAGCACCTTAACGAAAAAGGAATTTAGCGAAGTTCTTCAATATGGAGCAAACCCGGACAATTTGGAAGCCTGGCATAATTATTATCCAAGACCGGAAACAGGGCTTGGCACAAAGTATTTAAAAGAAAAAAACAATTGGCTTCGCTCCCTTGGAATCACAGTCATGGCTTTTGTGCCGGGAGACAGCCAAAAACGGGGCCCGCTTTTTCAGGGGCTGCCAACGCTTGAAAAGCACCGCACTGCCTTACCTTTTGTTTCTGCGCTTGAACTAATGCAAGAGCTATACACACAAAAAGTATTTATTGGCGACCCTGCTTTATCCGATGGAGCTTTTCGGCAGTTTCACGCTTATCAAGAAAGCTGTATTTTATTAAAAGCAAAACCGTTCATCAGCTTGCCTTTTTATTATGGGGTTCAAACAAACCGGCTTGATCCGGCCCGAGATTGCATTCGGTCTGCAGAAGCCCGGAGTTTTCTTCAAAAGCAAAATGCAACAGTAAAACCGCTGAATACAACCGAGCGGAAAAAAGGATCGATTACCATTGATAACTCAAATTACTTGCGTTATGAGGGAGAATTGCAAATTGCGCTTCGGGATTTGCCGGCTGATAAAAAAGTGAATGTAGTGGGAACAGTAATGGAGGAAGATTTGCCGCTTTTATCTTACATTGGGCCAGGCCAGAAATTTTTACTTGATTGGAAATCATAACTTTAGTAGTATTTGTATGCTCTTTATTTTATAATAAGAGCGGTTACTGATTTTAACAACAAAGGAGTTTTTACTATGGCAGAAAAAACATTTACAATTACTGACGAAACAGGAATTCATGCTCGTCCAGCTACAGTTCTTGTGCAAACAGCATCTAAATTCAGTTCAGATGTAACACTTGACTATAACGGCAAAAGCGTAAACTTAAAATCAATCATGGGCGTTATGTCACTTGGTATTCCAAAAGGTGCTTCTGTGAAAATTGCTGCTGAGGGTGCCGATGCTGATGAAGCAGTTGCTGCTCTTGGAGAAACAATCAAATCACAAGGACTTGGCGAATAATTCGTCTTTTTAAAATCACCGGATGTATTTCGGTGATTTTTTCTGTTTTTAGGGAAAAAGAAAAGCGGAGGGATTAAATATGAAAATAAATGTGAAGCCAGCCGCTGTTTCAGAATTAAAAAAATACCATTACGAACCTGGCCAGGGTTTGCGAATTGAATCAGTTTTTATTGGAAGCTGTTCGATTGCATCAGAGCATCGTTTGGAAATTGATGAAAAAAGGCCAAACGATGATTTATTTATTGTTGAAGGCATTCCGCTCCTTGTATCAAAAAAAAGCCAGGAAAATCTGCATGAAAGCATTTCGCTCGATTTCAACCCCGCAATGGGCTATAAACTAACTTCAGCAGAAGAAATTTACCGGTATGATTTAAAAGTAGAAAAAGCGTAAGAAGCGGAAAAAACGCTTCTTTTTTTCTGTTTTAAAAAAGTTTCCCTTTTTCTTTAAAGCAGTATATTATGATGGTTTCACTTGCTAGAGAAAGCATATTTACGTATCTTCCAGATCCGCTGCTTGCTTATGAAGAAGCTTGCTTTAAATAAGAAACAACAATTTATTATGGAAAAAGGCTCTTCACTGCTGTACAGTGATAATATGACACCAGGCTGGTCAAAAAGCGGGGAAATTTTTCGGTGTAATTGGATTCTGCCAAAGTTGAAAATTTACGAAAATGGTGTGCTGCAAACGTATGATCATTTGTTTTTAAAGCCCTAATTTCTTCAAGCAGTTTCACCAATGCAGATGGAATGCTGCACACACGCCTGCCCGCTTTTTATGGTTTCTCCTGATTTTCAGCAATGAAAGCAGGAGCTGGATTTTTCACTTGCAGCGTATATGAGAAAAGCCCGAATCGGATATTCTCTGCTGAAAAACAGCGGCTGCTCGGTAAAAGTTTCGGCAAATGAACTCATATAATTGAAAACATTTTCTATACATATACAAACTGGATGAGGGAAAAACCTGGCCAGGAACCAGTGCAGTTAAGAAAGTATTAATAAGGAGACAAATCAATGATTCAAAGCGGATTGCTATCTATTTTATTACTTGGTTTTACACTAGGAATTAAGCATGCAACAGAACCAGACCACGTTATTGCAGTTTCAACCATTGCCAGCCGCACAAAGAAACTTTCGAAGTCATCTTTAGCAGGGGTTTTTTGGGGGCTTGGCCATACGGCAACTTTGCTGGTTATTGGAGTGACGGCTGTGGCGCTGGGCCGGCAGATCCCGGAAACTTTAGCGGGGGTGCTTGAGTTTTTTGTAGGCTTAATGCTTGTGTATCTTGGAATAACAGGTGTTTGGAAAAGCAGGGCAGCAAAAGAAACAAACTATCAGCATGTTCATAAAAAATCATTTTTCATTGGTGTGGTTCATGGACTTGCTGGAAGTGCAGCAATGGTTTTATTAACAGCGGCTTCTGCCAGCACGGGTTTTGAAGCAGCTCAATTTATTTTAATTTTCGGAGCAGGGACAGTGGCGGGTATGTTGTTGTTTACGACACTTTTAGGTTTGCCGTTTCTTGTTTCATCTCGTGAAGCCATTCCTTTATTTTTAATAAAAGCAACATCTTTAATTAGCGTTTTTTACGGCCTGTATTATATGTTCGAGACTGGCTCGCAAATTTTTGCTTAAGAAAAGCGGCTTCCATAGAGAAGCCGCTTTTTAATGCTTTTTCAAAGCTGTTTAGTTAATCCACTGTACAACGTCTTCCAGCGGCTTTCTTGTTTTAGGGCGGGGTTCATTCGCCCGGTAACCAAAAGCAACCATAGCAGAAATAGCCAGGTGTCCATCTTCGAGAAGTCCTTCTTCCTTCAAGATATTCTGCACTTTATCAAAATTAAACCCTTCAATTGGACAAGAATCAATTCCAATCTGGGCTGCAGCCGTCATCATATTCGCAAGAGCAAGGTATGTTTGCTTGCTTGCCCAGTCAAAAATGGCACGCTCACTTTCCAGCAAGTGAAGGTCATGCTCTTGAAAACTTTTATAACGGATTTTCATTTGTTCAAAAATTTCTTCAGGGATTTTTTTAACGTTCAGCATTTGGTTTTCTACATAAGCAGAATCATACTTTGTGTCTTTAATGGTTCTGGCTAAAATAACAACAAAATGGCTGGCAGTAGGAAGCTGGCCCTGTGCTCCCCAGGAAACTTCACGCAGCTTTTCGCGGAGTTTTTCGTTTTGAACAACAACAAACTTCCACGGTTCGTATCCGACAGAACTCGGGGACAGCCGCCCTGTCTCTAAAATAAAACGAAAATCTTCGTCTGGAATTTTTTTGCCTGGATCAAATTCTTTAGTGGCATGCCTAAATTGAAAAGCATCAAGTATTTCTTGTTTTTTTGTTTCATGATTGCTCATACTTATTCTCCTTTTTGTATCATGCTTTTTCTTGGCTGGCGTAAAAATCTTGTGCTTACACGCAAGTCAGGCCGGTTGGAAAGTCATTATAATACAAAAAAAATGAAAAAGAAAAAATTTAGGTTTAAAGGAGTTTTTCAGCAGGAAGCTTACAATAAAGCTTTAAAAGTGGCAGAAAACCAGAAGAGGTGGAGGAAAAACAAAAAAGCAGCCGCCGAGCTGCTTTTTTGCTGGTACTAACGGTGTAAAGATGACATGTTTAGTATAATAGGAGAAAGCTGTAAATGACAACAAGAAAGGCAGATTATCTAACATAAAAAATAAAGTTTAACGCTTGCTGCTGTTTGATGGGGGGAAAAAAGAAGAATCAAATTCATAAGAAGCAAGCTGGATGCTGTTTTCTAAAAAAATCTGGATAATAGCATGGCGCAGCTGGCTTTCAACTTGTTCCTTTAATTCAAACGTAGAAACGGGAATTTCAACAAGAAAATCCATTGCTTTGCTTCGCAGGTTAACAAATCGAATGTCAGGCGCAGGAACTGGTAAAATACCTTTTGTGTTTTTTCTTATTTTTTCTACGGCTTCATGAAGAAGCTGGTTTACCTGGTTCGTATCCGAGCCATATTCAACACTGACGGTTACTTGTGCCATCATTTCTGCATTCGTCCGATTTTTAATGATTTGTTCAATAAAATACTGGTTTGGCACAATTAAAACGCCTTCTTTTGCGGTCCGGACAATGGTCGAACGCAAACGGATTTTTTTCCACTTTTCCGATTTTCTCTTCAATTTGAATCACTTCTCCTACTTCCACAGGCCGCTCAAACAAAATAATAATGCCTGACACAAAGTTGCCGGCTATATTCCTCATTCCAAAACCAATCCCGATTCCAAGCACGCTTA
>JAPSKG010000143.1 GCA_031177795.1 Domibacillus sp. | reverse complement strand
CCCGTGCTGCCTGAAACAATTCTTGTGCGCTTTGTATCAACTTGTTCTTTTTTTAAAGAATCCAGAATATGCATTCCTTCTTCATCGTTTCCTACAATCCCTAAATACCCGGCTTTTTCAGCACCGTTTTTTTTAGCAAACACAGCCACATTTACAACGCTTCCCCCTGGATAATAAAGGCCTTGATCTTCATAGTAATCCACTACTCCATCGCCAATCCCGATTATTTTCATAAAAATTCCTCCTCGCTTTTTCCTGGTTTGCTTAATCACTTAAAGCAGTTTTATCCTTTTACACCGCCATCGGCAAGGCCGCGCACAAAATATTTCTGAACAAATAAAAACAAAACAACGAGCGGCAAAGAAGAAATAACCAATCCTGCCATTAAAACGCCCCAATTTGTGTATAACGCATCCCGGAATGCCAGAAGGCCGGCTGTAATGGTTTTTTGCGAGTCACTGTCGATAAAAATATTCGCAAACAAAAATTCGTTCCAGGCCCAATAAGCCGTTAAAAGCATGGATGTAACAAGAATGGGCTTGCTTAACGGAAGATAAATCCGAAAGAAAATGCCGGCGCTTGAACACCCTTCTAAATAAGCTGCTTCTTCTAGTTCTTTTGGAATTTGCAGAAAAAAAGAACGGATTAAAAGCATCACAAGTGAAATGCGAAAAGCAACATAAGGAATAATAAGCGCCCAATGGGTATCGTAAATTCCTATCGCCTGTACCAATTTATAAAGCGGAATAAGACTTACTTGCGGGGGAAACATTAAGCCGGCAGTAAGCAAAGCTAAAATAACCGTTTTTCCCTTAAATTCAAATCTTGATAAGCCATATGCGCAAAACGCACTGAGCATCACAGTAAACAAAATCGTTAACACTGTAACAAACAAGCTGTTAAAAAAGAATTTGGATACCCCTGTTTCCCATGCTTCCTGGTAATTAGAAAACAGCCATTCAGAAGGAAGGGACCAGCTGCTTGCGAAAATTTCATTGGTGTCTTTAAAAGAATTGATCAACATCCAAAACAAAGGATACGCCACGGCGAGAAAATAAAGAAATAAAAACGCCGATGTGAGCGCAATGCCGTTCCAAGAAGCCCATGGTTTTTTTCTTTTTGCCGGATAACCTGTACGATCGGCCGTTTTCGCAACAAACTTGTATTCAGCGGATTTGTTTGACATGTTCAATCTCCTTTACCTGTTTTAAGAATTTTAGATTGAATAGTATAGAAGATAATTGAAATGGCAAAGATCACATTGGCGATAGTGGATGCATAGCCCATTTCATTGTCAACAAATGCTTTATCATATAAATACGTACTCAGCACTTGAGAAGAATTTCCGGGCCCTCCTTGTGTTAACACGTAAACGTCGGCGAATGTAAGCATGGACTGGCTTAACGTAAAGATGACTGCCACAAACGTCATTTCTTTTACTTGAGGCACTGTCACATAAAAAAATGTTTGAATTTTATTGGCTCCATCCATCTTGGCTGCTTCATATAATTCGGCAGGGATTTTTTGAATAGCAACAATGTATAACATGGCAATGTAGCCGGTGCCAATCCATTGTCCCATCGCAATAACCGCAGAAAAAGCCGTGCTGCTTTCTCCAAGCCAGCCCGTAGCAAATTGTTCCAGGCCGACAACTTCTAATAATTTATTTAACAAGCCAATTTGCGGGTTGTAAATAAAGGAAAACAGGAGGCCAATGACCGTAATAGAAATTAAAACAGGCATAAAATAAATGGTCCGAAGAACCGGTGCCACTTTCCTGAAAATGTTATCTTCTAAAATAGCCGCGATGATTAACCCGCCAAATACTTGAACCAAAAGAGAAACGAGCGCATGGATCAAATTGTTTTTTAGCGCAATTTGAAAAACAGAATCTCCAAAAATTCTCGTGTAGTTATCAAACCCTAAAAACTCCCGGTTTGGAGAAAAAGAATTCCAGCTGAAAAAACTGGATTGAAGATTGTCAATAACCGGGTAGTAAATAAACAAACATACCAGCAAAAAGCCAGGCGCTACAAACAAATACGGAACTGCAGGATTTGTCTTCATTTTTACACCTCCATCAATTTTACTGAAAACAAGCAGGTACAACGGACAAGCCGCTGCACCCTTGTTTTTACTTGGCTGATTCTCTTACTTCTGTGGCCGCTTTTTGCACGTCTTTCATTACTTGTTCAGGCGTTTTTTCGCCATTTAACAATTCTTGGATGCCTGATAAATAAGGTTGGAATATTTTCCCTTCAAGCGCTGTATCCAGCCAAATAACCATGTCGTCTGATTCTTCCACTTCTTTAATGACATCCACCATAATAGGCGAAGCATTTTCTTTTGTTACAGCACCTTTTGTTGTGCTAATAACATCTGTTGTTTCCACCCATTTTTCAGCCATTTTTTGAGAAGTTAAGAAACGTAAAAATTCAGCAGCTAATTCTGGGTGTTTTGTTTTGGAAGAAACCATAAATCCTTCAGGCGCGCCTGTAACAACCGATTCTTTTCCTTTTCCGCCTTCAATGGTTGGAAAATTAAACGTTCCCCATTCAAATTGTGCATCTTTAACGTAAGGAAACTCAATGGTATGCAGCGGCATAATGGCTATTTGCCCGTTTACAAACAAACTTCTTTCTTCTTCACGGCTTAACGCATTGGGATGCTCGTTCATGTAAGGAACTAATTCTTGCAGCTTTTCAAGTGCTTTTACATATCCAGGATCAGTAAATGTGCCGGTTAACCGGTTGTTATCAGCTGCCAGAACTTCAGGTGCTACGATTCGCTGGTTTAAACTTGTCATGTACAAACCGCCGTTCCAAGGCGCTTTGTTCCCTAAGCCAAGCGGGGTAATGTCTTCTTTCTTAATCGTTTTTAGCACTTCCATAAATTCATTCCATGTTTGAGGAGGCGCAATGTTTAGTTTTTCAAAAATTTCTTTGTTGTAAGCCATCATTCTTACATCCATTAAAATAGGAGCCCCGTATACTTTTTCTTCTGACATAAAAGGTTTTAACGTAGAAGGGATAACAGTGTCTTCCCATTTGCCGCCTTCAGGTGCGTAATCCGTAAGATCTAATGCTTGTCCATCCCGGATAAACTTATTGCCGTATTCTCCTGCCCACGTAAAGAAAATATCTGGCGGTGTGTCACTGCTTAGCTGAACATTGATTTTTTGTTTGTAATCTTCGTTCAACACGCTAATCACATTAAAATTCACTTCTGGATGTTCTTTTTGAAACTCTTTAATGGCCGCGTCAAAATACCCCTTAAACGGCTCATTTGGCCAGCGGTGAAGCAGCGTCAGTGTAACTCCTTTTCCTTCAGCGGACCCACTTTCAGATGAGTTGTTTGATGAACAACCCGCCAGCAAACCAAGCATTGTGAAAACCGTTAAAAAAACCATCATTATTTTCTTCATCAATAAAACCCCCTTTGCTCTTTTTAACAAACCCAAGTTTTGATTTTTAATAAGCAAATTTCTTCATGTACCGTCTCGCTTCCAGCATCGGGTGCTCCCTTAGCTCAGCGAGTTTATACGAAAACTTCCATAACACTTCAAATAAAACAAGCGGCGTGACATAGGCTTTCATTTCTTCATGAATTCCTGAAAAATCAAGATCATTGGCGTCCAGAACCATCAGTTTGCCGCCATATTTCTTTAAAAACTCGTGTGCCCTTTCTTCCATCGGCCTTGTTTCATCCATTCCTTTTAAAAGAATAAAAGGAACCGTTTCATCCAAAACTTCAAACGGTCCATGGAAAAACTCTCCTGCATGAATCGCTTGTGAGTGAATCCACTGCATTTCCATCAAAACGCAAATGGCATAAGAGTAAGCGGAACCATAACTTAATCCGCTTGCCATCGTGTATACCACTTTTTCGTCTTTTAGTTCGCTGGCAAAGCGGGTGCTCATTTCCCCGTAATAAAGATGCGCTTTATCAATCACTGCTTGTAAATTCGCTAAGCTGCTAATTGTTTCTGGCAAACGGTCCACACCATCAAAAATTTTCACAAGGCCCGCGTCTAATTGATACATAAGAGAGTAATTGCTGTTTACAGCATCAATAGGGATGCCTGTTGTGTAAGATGCTTCATAGCCAAGCACGTAATCAACTTCTTTGGCCAGTGCAGAATGTTTATCCACCGTCATTCCGACAGTAACAGCTCCTTTGCTTTTCGCAAATTTGGCCGCTTTTACAGTTTCAGACGTTGTTCCTGTTTGGGAACATAAAACGACTAACGCATTTTCTGATAAAGCAGCAGGGTTTCGGTAAACAAATTCATCAGCATTGTAGCAGCTGGAACGCAAAGCTTTTGAGTGTCGGTCAAGATAGTATTTGTTAGCGTACATAACGGCCAGCGATCCTCCACAGGCAACAAAAAACACATCTGTAATCACCCGGTTTTCCAGTTCTTTCAAAACTATTTTTACATCTTCGTTTAATTCAGCTGTGGACATCAATTGTTTCCCCCTAATAAAATAATAATAGTTTTTAGTATGTCATATAACATCATACTATTAATGAAATTTAATGATGTTATATGACGTTATAGATAATATTTTAAAAATAGACGTCATATGATGTATTATACAAAATTATGTTTTTGTGCAGCTTTCTTTTTTTCGCCTCCTTTTGAAAGCCACGTAACACTTGTAAGATTTGTTAATCTGATATTAAAAGATTAAAAAAAGTTTGTCTACAATTATTTTTTAATTTTTCAAAATTTTTAGCAAGAACTCCTTCCATCTTTTACAACGTTATAAATAGCTTATTCTTTTTTCTGTTGCCGGATCAAAAAAATGTACATGGTTCATGTTCAACGCTATAAATGCTTTTTCCCCGCTTTTCACATTGGCTTGACTGTCGATTTTTGCGGCCAGCTTTTGATTTTCAACGGCAAAATAAAGAATGGTTTCAGCCCCAAGCATTTCTGCCATTTCAACCGTTACAGAAAAAGCAAAAGAAGTGTTGGCTGATGCCAGACAAAAATTTTCTGGACGAATGCCCATTATGACGGATTTTCCCTCATAGCCTTGTTTTTCTAAAAACAGGTTTTGCCATTCCGGTATTTTTAAAGACAAAGAACCCGTTTTAAAAAATCCATTGGTTACAGTTCCTTTTAAAAAATTCATGGCGGGAGACCCAATAAAACTTGCAACAAACATGTTATCTGGTTCTTCATATATTTTTTTCGGCGTTCCTACTTGCATAATTTTTCCGTCTTTCATTACAACAATGCGAGTCGCCATCGTTAACGCTTCAGTTTGATCATGCGTCACATAAATAGTCGTTGTTTGCAACTGCTGATGAAGCCTGGCAATTTCCGCGCGCATTTGCACACGCAGCTTTGCATCAAGGTTTGAAAGCGGCTCATCCATTAAAAACACTTTTGCTTCGCGAACAATCGCTCTCGCCAGGGCGACCCGCTGCCGCTGGCCACCGGAAAGGGCTTTTGGTTTTCGGTTTAAATACTGGGCCATGCCAACAATTTCTGCTGCTTCTTCAACACGCCGGCGAATTTCCGGTTTTGGCATTTTTCGCAGTTTTAATCCAAACGCAATATTGTCAAAAACCGTCATATGCGGATAAAGAGCGTAATTTTGAAAAACCATCGCAATATCCCGGTCTTTTGGAGCCTCATCATTTACACGGCGTTCATCAATAAAAAAATCCCCTTTTGAAATTTCCTCCAGGCCGGCAATCATTCGAAGCGTTGTTGATTTTCCACAGCCAGACGGCCCAACAAACACAATAAATTCTTTGTCATAAATATGCAGATTAAACTTTTCTACTGCCGTTATGTTCCCTTTATATACTTTTGAAATATTTTTTAATTGAATGACTGCCATTTTTCTTTCCTCCTTAAAAAGTAATATGCTCAGTATATTTGTTTGAATATTTAAAAAATATAGATAACTTGCACAAAAAAGAAAAGGCCTTGTTTGTGCAAGTTTACCAGTGCTGCTCCATACAGCTGTTTTTTCGTTTGCTGTTGATTAACTCAACAATAAACCTTAAGATAGTGTAGGTTTGCTGAACTGTCTTCTATTAGAGACAAAAAAAAGACAGTTTTGTAGACAAAAGCATACATCGTTTTTTGATTGACCGAAAAAAACGCACGAAATTT
>JAPSKG010000142.1 GCA_031177795.1 Domibacillus sp. | reverse complement strand
TTTACCTTATTGACACAAAACGAAAAAAAGAAAAAACGTTTTGTTGTGGATAACAATAATCGGGAAACTAGAGGAAAGCTTTTAAATGGGGATAACTTTAAAAGAAGGAAGAGGCAAAACAGCAGCGAGAAATTTTTGCAAGGCGGGAAAAGAAAACAAAAAAAGGACACCCATTTGGGTATCCTTATTAACTGGGAGTAGCGACTGTTCACTTCGTCCAGCTGTTTTTGTACTTCACTGTCCACTTTATTTTTTTATAAAAGAAAAGGTCTTTATAATGAACTGTTTTGCCGATCTGCTTTTTTAGTTTGCCTAAAGCTTCATTGGCAGCTTTTAAACAAGTGCGTCATCATCACTTTCAATAACAGCATATTGGTCATCAGCACTTTCAGAAAAACGGTTATAACGGGCTTTAAATAAGCTGAACAAGTACTGAATAAACACTTTTAAAAGCGCGTAAAAAGGAAGGCCGATTAAAACACCGACAAGGCCGTATAAATGAGCTGCTGTCAGCAAAACAAAAATAATTGTTACCGGGTGAATCTGCAAGGTTTTCCCCATAATCTGTGGCGAAATAAATTTTCCTTCCAGCAACTGTACGACAGTCCAGACAAGAGCAAGCTTTAACACCATCAACGGTGACGTAACAATAGCGATAATAATAGCCGGCGTGATGGCGATCACAGGGCCAAGATAAGGAACCACGCTTGTGACGCTGGCAATAGCCGCCAGGAGAAGAGCGTATTCTAAATCGATAATTAAAAAACCGATATACATCATAATTCCGATGCAAAGACTAACCAGCATTTGTCCCTGGATGTAAGCGCGAAGCTGCTCATCCATTTCAATTAGCATTGCTCCTGTGCGCCCGCGCATTTTTGGCGGAAGAACATGAAGAAAGCCCTGATATAATTTATGGCCGTCTTTTAATAAATAAAACAAAATGAACGGAACCGTTACAAGAGAAACGACGAAGTTTGTCAGGGTTGCAATAAGCCCAGTTACACTATCCAGTGTTTGGCCGGCAACGTCAGAGAAGTTTTGTGTGAGCGAGCCAAGAAAATCTTCTGCATTTGTTTGCATGTTTTTGGAGATTTCCATGTATTGAGCTTCAAATGGAGAGTTGCGCGCCCACATATCAATATCCATGCCTAGTTGGCGGGCGTAGCCTGGAAAGGAAACAATGAGAGCTTCTGTTTGCTCTTTTAAAAAAGGCAAAATCGTGGCTGCTAATATTGTAATAAGTCCGGAAAGAACCACAAATACAATTAAAATGCCCCAGCCGCGTTGAATTTTATAACGCTGCAGCAAAGCAACGAGCGGGCTTAACAAATAATAGCCGACGATCGATAGAATAACCGGCAGGGCAACCGTTCCGATAAAACCGAGCACCGGTTCGAAGATAAAGGAAACGCGGGAAAAAACCATAATAATGAGCCCGATTAAGAGCACAATAGTTAAGACAAATAAGGATGTGCGTCCGCCCAAAAAGCGGACGAGCGGTGATTGATGGTTCATAGGGACAACTCCTCAAGCTTCTTTATGCCTGCAGTAGAAAGAGGCGCACTTATTCTTTGTTTCTTCAATTATACAGCAAGAAAGGAAAAAACACGCATTTTCCGCTTTTCTGAAAACACTATTTTTTAAGGAAACGCCGCTTTCTTTTTATAATAAAGAAAAAGGGGGTCTGTTCCATGCAAATCTTGCTTGTTATTGCCGGAGCTATGCTCGTGGCTGTTGCTTACAACTTTTTTTTAATTCCACATGAAATTTTAAGCAGCGGTTTAAGCGGAATTGCCATAATGCTTGGCATTCTTACACCTATTAACACTGGCGTGTTGAATTTATTGTTGAATTTGCCGCTGCTTGTGCTTGGTGTAATAAAGCTTGGCAAACGGTTTATTGCATACACCATTTTATCAGTGGTGGCGCTATCTGTTTTTCTGTATATAGTGCCTGTGGTTGAACTGTCAACGGAGCCGATTTTATCTTCTTTGTTTGGCGGTGTGTTAACAGGGGCAGGCGTTGGAATAACATTTCGCGCAAGTGCTTCATCCGGCGGTTTTGATATTATTGCTATGCTGCTTGCACGAAAAAAGGATTTTCCTCTTGGTACGCTTTTATCTATTATGAATGCCGGTGTTATTTTAATTGCTGGTTTTTTGTTTAGCTGGGATGCGGCACTCAGTACATTAATAGCTATTTACGCAACTGGCAAAGTCGTTGATACCATTCACACAAAGCATATTAAATTAACTTTAAACATTGTTACATCCAAAGGCGATGAAATATGCGAAAAATTATTGAAAAGATTATATCGCGGAATTACCGTGATAGACGCAAAAGGCGCGTATTCAGGGGAAAGCCGGACCGTTTTAATGACTGTTATCACCCGTTACCAGTTAAATGAGGTAAAGCAGGTAATTCATGAAACAGACCCGACGGCTTTTGTAAACATTACACAAACAGTGGAGGTTGTTGGATTGTTTCATCGAGAATAAAAGCCATTAATAAAAACTGTTATGCAAAAGAAATTCTTGAAAATTAAAATCTATATTTTGAAAAGTTTTTAATAAACGTAAAAATACAAAGAAAAAGCATCCCTTAAAATCAGGGATGCTTTCGTTTTTTAATGTAGCTTATTTAATAAAATTTCTTCAATTGCAGCCAATTCATTTTCAGTAAATTCAAGGTTTTCTAATGCTTTCACGTTTTCTTCAATCTGGCTTACTTTGCTGGCGCCAATTAAGCAAGAAGTAACGCGGCCGCCTCTGAGCACCCAGGCAAGAGCCATCTGAGCCAGGCTTTGTCCACGATTTTCTGCGATTGAGTGAAGAGAGCGAATTTGTTCCCGCACCTGGCCGGTAATTCGTTCTTCTTGCAAATGGCCGGTTTCTTTGGCTGCCCGGGAATTTTCCGGTATGTTATGTAAATACTTGTTTGTTAATAAGCCTTGTGCAAGCGGACAAAAAGCAATAGAGCCAAGGCCATTTTCATCAAGTACGTTTTGAAGGCCGTCTTCAATCCACCGTTCAAACATAGAATAAGAAGGCTGATGAATTAAAATTGGCGTGCCCAGGCTAGTTGCAATTTTTACCGCTTCGATTGTTTGCTCTGCCGAATAACTGGAAATACCAATATAAAGTGCTTTTCCCTGGCGGACAAATAAATCAAGCGCGCCAATTGTTTCTTCCAGTGGCGTGTCAGGATCAGGGCGGTGCGAGTAAAAGATATCAACATAATCAAGATTCATTCTTTTTAAGCTTTGGTCCAGGCTTGCGGTTAAATATTTTTTGGAACCCCATTCGCCGTAAGGCCCGTCCCACATCCGGTAACCGGCTTTAGAAGAAATAATTAGTTCATCGCGGTAAGGAGCAAAGTCTGTTCGCATAATTTCTCCAAACATAGTTTCGGCAGAGCCGGGAGGAGGGCCATAGTTGTTTGCCAGGTCAAAGTGAGTAATGCCTAAATCAAACGCACGGCGAAGCATAGAACGCCCGTTTTCAAATGAATCAACACCGCCGAAATTATGCCATAATCCAAGAGAAATGGCTGGAAGCAACAATCCGGATTTTCCGGTTCTGCGATATTGCATTGTTCCTTTGTATCGATCAGGATTGGCTAAATAACTCATACGACAACTCCTTTATTAGGTATTTACTCTTAAGTGTAACGCTTTCATTTCCAGATGGAAAGAAAGAAGTTTCAAAAAGGTGACAAGAAAACGCGCCTTCAAACAAGAACGGGCGCGTTTTGCTTTTAAATGGTGCAAATCAGACACCATTCGGGGTTTTTCCTCTGGCTATTACTCTTTCATTTTGTCTGGAAGACTTTGAATCGATTGAATAACGCTATCAAGTTTTGTTTCAATCCGGTAAAGCAAGTAAAACGTAACAGCAATTGGGAATCCAACCTCTTGAACGAGAGGCAAAAGCATTTCCATAAATTATTCCTCCTTTCTCCTTATATACAGTGAATGCTTGAAAATCAAAACCGGAACGGACAAATGCTCGGAATTTAAAAATCTTGTAAAATTAACTTATAATGAAAAGAAAATAAAAGGGGGATTGCTTATTGAATGTTGAATATACGATTTTGTTGTTTGCGGTGCTGCTGCTGACAGGTGTTATGACCGCTAAATTTTCGTCGAAACTTGGCGTTCCATCTTTGCTGTTCTTTGTGCTTGCCGGCATGGTTATGACACATTTTTTCTATTTTGATGATGCCTGGCTAACGCAGCTAATTGGAACGATTGCGCTGATTGTCATTTTGTTTGAAGGGGGGCTTCAAACAAAATATTCTGATGTAAAAACGGTAATGAAGCCGGCACTTTCTTTGGCAACATTCGGCGTGCTGATTACAACTCTTTTATCAGGTACTGCCGCAGTGTACATACTAGATGTAAGCTGGCTTGAAGGCATTTTATTTGGGGCAATTGTTGGGTCGACCGATGCTGCCGCAGTGTTTAGTGTGCTTGGCGGAAAAAACATTAAACCCCGACTGCGTTCTGTGCTAGAAGCAGAGTCAGGAACCAATGATCCAATGGCTGTGTTTTTAACAATCACAATCATCGGGTTGATCCAAGCTCCTTCCTTTGAGCCATTTGCTTTGCTTTTTTCTTTTTTGTGGCAAATGGGAGCAGGGCTTGCATTTGGCTTGTTGTTTGGCATGCTTTCGGTATGGTTTATTAACCGGATTAACCTTGATTCCTCAGGGCTTTATCCGGTGTTAACAATTGCTCTGGCTGTGTTTGCTTTTAGCTTGGTGACTGTATGTAAAGCAAGCGGTTTTTTAACGGTGTATGTGATGGCTGTGATGCTTGGAAACAATGATTTAACATACCGTCATGCTATTCTTCGCTTTCATGAAGGATTTGCCTGGATGATGCAAATTGTTATGTTTACGCTTCTTGGCATGCTAGTGTTTCCAAACCAGCTGGCAGGGGTGGCCTGGCAAGGGGTTTTGCTTGCTGTTATTCTTATTTTTATTGCGCGTCCGGCCGGCGTGTTTTTGAGTTTGCCTGGCAAGACGTTTCCCGTTTCGGAAAAGCTGTTTATTTCCTGGGCCGGTTTAAAAGGAGCAGTACCCATTATTTTGGCTACCTATCCGCTTGTATCTGGTATTGAAAACAGCTATTTGCTTTTTAACGCTGTTTTTTTCGTGGTCCTTTTATCCGCACTTGTGCAAGGTGCGTTAATTGGGCCGGCGGCTTCCTTGTTTAAAGCAGAAGGGGAAGGAAAAGCTGTTCAGCCGCCTCACAGCTTGGAGCTTGTGTCAATGGGCAAAACAAACAGTGAAATGATTGAACTGGTGGTGAGCGGGTCTGCTTCCGGAAAAGAAATACAGCAGCTTGACTTGCCCGATAAAACGCTAGTAACCGCAGTGATCCGTGGAGACCAGCTGATTACTCCGTATGGAGGCACCGTGATTGAAGAAGAAGATGTGTTATATATACTGGCGCCGAAAAAGCAAAAAAACACCGTAAAACGACTTTTTACGGTGTAATGGAAGCAAAAGAGGTTGTTTGAGCACGGCCTTGCTTTTTAGAGTGATAAAGTGCTTTGTCTGCCTGCTGAATAAGCAAATCCGCTTTTTCGCCGGGCAAAGGTTGAACGGCCGCTGTGCCGATGCTTACGGACATAAGTCCGGACGGAGCATCGGCGTGTGGAATGGCCAATTGCTGTACTGCCAGACGAAGTTGTTCCCCGAGATTGTAATTGTCTGCCGCTGAGCCAGGAGGAACAATAACAGCCAATTCTTCACCGCCATACCGGGCAGCAAGGGCGCCGGATTGTTTAGCTGTTTGTTCTACTGCTTCTGCGACAAGACGGAGCGCTTTGTCTCCTGCAATATGGCCGTAGCGGTCGTTATACTGCTTGAAAAAGTCGATGTCCAGTAACAAAAGGGCGATTGGCTTTTTTTTATATTCCGCTTCTTTCCATAATAATTCAAGAACATCGTCAAAAAAGCGCCGGTTGCCGATGCCGGTCAGCCCGTCGCTTAGCGAAAGGCGCCGCAGCTGTTCGTTTACAAGCCGCATTTCTTCTTCAGCTTGTTCACGTAGACTGTGCTGGACTTGCAAATTGTCCGCCATCTCATTATAAGCGCGGCATAATTCATGAAATTCTTTCACAGATTCAGACATAATTTGTTCATC
>JAPSKG010000141.1 GCA_031177795.1 Domibacillus sp. | reverse complement strand
TATTGTTCCGGGCAAAGCGCTGGAAGGCGGCTGTATTGAAGTCAGCCATTTTAAAGAAAAACCGGAAGCGGCGCAAGCTGAAAAACTGCTTGGCCAAAAAGCTCTTTGGAATGCCGGGGTTTTTGCTTTTAAACTTGGTTTTATGATTTCCATGCTTGCTGAAAAAGGGTTTCCCATTCAATATGAAGAACTGCTTCGCCACTATTCGCTTTTGCCGAAGCAATCGTTTGATTATGAAGTAGTGGAAAAAGCAGAAAAAATAGTCGCTCTCCCCTACAACGGGTACTGGAAAGATCTTGGCACCTGGAATACATTAACGGAAGAAATGGCCGTTAATCAAATCGGGAAAGGAGTGATCAGCAGCGACAGCAAAAAAACACATTTAATTAACGAACTTGGCATACCTGTAACTGTTCTCGGCCTGGAAAACGTGATTGTCGCCGCCAGCCCGGATGGCATTTTGGTTGCGGATAAAGCAGAAAGCCCGCGGCTCAAAGACATGATAGCGGGCATGGATAAAAGACCGATGTTTGAAGAGCGCCAGTGGGGATGGTACAGAGTGCTTGATTATACAAAAGAAGACAACGGGACAGAAGTGCTAACAAAGCGAATGGGAATTAAAGCAGGCCAGCATTTAATTTACCAAAAGCATGAAAACCGCAATGAAGTGTGGACGATTATCAAAGGAACAGGAGAATTTGCCCTGGACGGCCATTTGCGTAAAGTAAAAGCCGGAGATGTTCTGCAAATTCCGGTCAGCACAGAGTATGGCATCAAAGCAGCTACAGACCTGGAAATCATTGAAGTGCAAACAGGTTCGATTCTTGTAGAAGAAGATGTTATTCCTATTTACGCAGATTGGGAGGATGTTGTCCGGCACTGCAATAAAATAGTCAGCTAAGGAGAACAAACATGAAGATACGAAAATTAAAATGGAATGAATGGGCTGTTGTGACACTTTTGCTTACGTTAAGTTTTTTTGTTGTGTTAATGGATTCAAAAGAAGTTCCGGAAAACGAAACAGAAGCAGACGGAGTGGTTGTTCGGTCTGGAACAAGCAACGATGCGCCTACCATTCAAAAAGCAATTGACCAAAGTGTTTCGAATGGAACAGGAGTTGTGACCCTGGCGCCAAACCAAACATACCGGCTTCAATCGGGAATTGTCATTAAGCCAAAAGTTGAACTGAGAATGGGAGCCGGTACAAAACTGGTCGTCGACGGGAACTTTCGGGCGATTACTCTTCAAAAAGACGCGGCTATTATAAACGGAACAATCGAAGTTATTAACAAAGGTTTTAAGTCAGAAGTTGTTTTTGTGCGGGGAACGGATACGTATGATGCATCCAATGAAACAAGAATGGATAACGTCCGGATTGTCAATCTCAGCAAAACATATGGAGGAACAGGGCTTTCTCTTTATGCAAAAGGCACCTGGGAAAACATCAGCTTTGTAAACTTTACAAATTTAACAGTTAGCGGATTTAACGTCGGTGTCCAGCTGCGTTCAGTGCGTCCGGATGATGGAAAAACGTACAGCTGGGTGAATGCAAATCGTTTTGTGAATTTTTCAATGGAAGATTGTGTAACTTTCATTGATGTGGCCGGCTCTCGCACCATTCCAAATGAAAACTCGGGGAACTTGTTTTTAGGGCTGCAAATTCAGCCGACTGAACGAACAGTAAGAATTTTGCGGGTAGATGGCATGTACAACAAATTTGAAGGAATGGTATGGGACCTGCACCGGATCAAACATCAAAATGCGATCGTTAATTTCTCGAAAAACTCTGAAAGCAACCGTCTGGAAATCATGAATATTCCAGCCAAAAGAGTATCCAACCTTGGAGATGCGAATGTGATAAGGTAAACAGATTCATAGATTTACAGATTCAACAGCTAACAGCGCTTGAATCCAGCAATCAAAAAAAGCAGGGATCGTAACTGATCGCCTGCTTTTTTGTGTATAAAAAGTGCAAAACTGCCCGGCAGCCGCAGTCGGATTTATTTGCGTGATTGAAGAAACGCTTCAAATTCTTTTTTGCTGATGCCGGAGCGGGCTAACTCATAAGCAATCTCCAGCCATTCGGGTTCAAGAGACAAATACTTTTGTTTTTCTTCTTCTGTCATATCTGGTTTTATTTTTTCTGCTTTCATGATTTCCCCCATTCCCTGCACAGCACACTTTTTTGTCTGGCAGATAAAAATAACTGAAACTGCTATTTATTACCGAATGATAAAGCAAAATGATTTTAGGTATCACAGACAACAAGAAAAATAGTTTGCGAAATGAGTAAAGTTTTTCTTTTTATAAAGTTTGTTTTTCCTGGTGCCAATGGAGTGAAAAAAACAAACAAGTTCACGTTTTTTTGATGAAAGATTTATTTATTAATCAGATTTCTAAAAGGATTCTGGGAGTTATAAGAGTTATGTAGGATAAAATAATCATAACTGAAAACCGAACGGATTGGCAAGTTAAAAAGTCATTTAAAGTTGGTAATAAAATACAAAAATTAAACGTTTTAAATATTTAGAAAATATTTATTTTTCGCCAGCTACTATCTTTTTCTCCTAATTTTGTTATAATTTCTATTAATGAAAGAAAGCAATCATATTTAATTGGTAAATTAGTAGGATGCTTAATAGGTTTATATAAAAAAAACAAGGGTATTAGATTAAGTTGTTTTAATATTTGTTATTCAAAAAATAAAATAAAATCACTGGACTGCTTCTAGACTCTCAGGTATTTGGAAAAAAACTTGATTTTTGGGAAAAAAGTAGGAAGTTAAGCAGGTTTTAATAAAAAAATCTAAGGGTATAGGAGTAAGTTGAGTGAAAAATAAATCAAAACAAAACGTAAAAAGCAAAAGCCGCTGGATTGGTGCTAGTTTGTCAGCTGCCTGGCTGTTATCAACTGGAGACTTCTTGAAATCTTTCTTTTTGCTTTTTGTGATTGTCGTGGTTTCTTACTTGTTCACAAAAGAGGAAAAAGGCGAAGAACTTGTTGAAACAGCCGGGAAGTTCGGCTGGCCGGCAGTGCTGGTTTTTTTCTTTGCGGTTTTATACGGAACAGTTCAAATAAGCGCGGTTCAAGCGGACAGCCGAATTTTTTCTTCGATGTTAGGAAAACCTGAAAAATCCGAGTCATTATTTGAAAATAAAGAAGCGGCTGCAGAAACGGAATTAATGGTTGCAGCTTCAACAGGAGACGTATCGTCGCTTAAACGCTTGATTAAAGAAGGAACAAACCTTGACAGCGTTAATGAAGCAGGGGAAACAGCTCTTCATTATGCAGCTTATAACCGCCAGATGGAAACAGCGCGCCTTTTGTTAAAAGCCGGTGCTGATCCAAACAAAGAAGACAATGGGGCTTACACACCTTTAGGGATTACGTACAGCTACAATAATATTGAAATGGCAGCTCTTTTTATTCAATATGGAGCAAATGCAGATCAAAAAGATCAATACGGGGAAAGCATCCGCGCTGCGGCAATGAAAGCAGGGGATGAAAGATTTTTGCAGGTTTTAAAACAACAGTAAGCTGCAAAATAAAAAAGCAAACATGAAACCTGGATAAAGTGTGAAACGGTTTTTCCGGCAATAGTGGTGAAAAGAGCAGCCTGGTAAATGGAGCTGCTCTTTTTTTTATGATTTTCCCGGGTGCTGCTTCCACTTTTGAAACTCTAAAAATTCTTTAAACTGTTCTTTGCTGATGCCTGAATCCATTGCTTCTTTCGCAAGATTCAGCCATTCATCATCAAGCTGGCTGTCTGTTTCTTCATTTTGTGAAATCAGTGATTCAACCGCTACATTCAGCACAGCCGCAATTTTATTCAAAAATTGAATGGAAGGATTTAGCTGAAGCCCTCGCTCAACTGATGATAAATATGATTTTGCTACGGAAGCCCGTGACGCCAATTCAGTTAATGAAAGACCTTGCCCAACGCGCAATTCCCGAATACGTTCTCCAATCGACATCCAATCACCCTTATTGTTTTCTACATAATAAATAGTATCAAATATTACCCTTTAATTATACAATTGAATAAAAAAAAGAACGAATAACTTCTTAATTAATATTACAATAATACCCGGTCTGGAGAAAACAAAAACAAAGACAAGGAATGAATCTGTATGTATATAAAAGGACAAATCGTAAAAGGTGCTGTATTAGACCAAGAAACAAGATGTGCCCACTACCATAAAGAAATTGACCGCATTGCCATTAAGTTTTACTGCTGCCAGACGTATTTTCCGTGCCACAGCTGCCACGAAGAATCTGGCTGCGGCCATACAGCCGTGTGGCCGCGCGAGCGTTTTGGAGAAAAAGCTGTTTTATGCGGAAGCTGCGGGCATGAACTGACAGTAAACGAATACTTGGCCTGCAAGTCAACTTGCCCGGCATGCGGCATTGCGTTTAACCCGGGCTGCACTTTGCATAAACATTATTATTTTGAAACATAAAAAAGAAAATGGCATGCCGCTGTACTAGTTTACAGCGGCGGCCATTTTACGTTTATACGTCATTTTTGAAAGTGAGACGCTTACTTCATAAAGCAAAATAAGCGGGATAATAACGAGAACATCGGATAAAAAGTCAGGCGGCGTAATTAAAATAGAAATGACAATCAAGGCAAAATAAGCAAATTTCCTTGCTTTTTGCAGGTTATAAGGATTTAAAATGCCAAGGCTTGTTAAAAACATCATCACAACCGGCATTTCAAACAAAACGCCAAATGGCAGAGTAAGATGAAGCAAAAACTTAAAGTATTTTTCGGTTGTGAAAAAAGTTTCAAATAAATTTCCCGATAAAGACATTAAAAAAGAAAGAACAATAGGGAAAAGCACAAAATAACCAAACGAAAGCCCGGCTAAAAACAAAAGAAACAGCGCCGGGATGTAAGTGAGGGTAATTTTTCGCTCAGCCGGTGAAAGAGCAGGTTTCACAAACAGCCATGTTTGATGGGCAGCAACAGGAATGGTGGCTGCTCCGGCGACCACGGCTGAAATCATCACATACACCATAATAATATCGCTTGGCCCGAGCAAAGCGAGTTTAAAAGGAAGATCTTTCACAATGTAGTGATAAATATCTTGAACAAAGGTAAACGACAAAATAAAAAAAACAAGAAACGCAGCCACTGTCACAATGAGCCGCTTGCGCATTTCTTCAAAATGCTCAAGAGCTTTCATGCTTTCGGTTTCCATGGAATGGCCTCCTAAAAAAGCTGCCCCCGCACATGGCGGGGAACAGCCGGATTTTTATTAAACAAGTGTTTTTTCTTTTTTCTTTTCAACTTTTTCTTCTTCTTCATCTGAAACAAGTTCACGTGTAGACTTTTTAAATTCGCGCAAAGTGGAACCAAAAGCCCGGCCGATTTCCGGCAATTTCGATGGGCCAAAAATAATTAACGCGATAACAAGAATTAAAATTAATCCTGGAACGCCGATGTTTTGCAGCATAGAAAATCCTCCTTAGTATTTAAATCCAGTGATGGCTACAACAGCCGGACGCGGCTGGTTGTCGCCTGTGCGGTGCGGCCACATGCTTGTCGGGTTTTTGATGTCTTCCGTTTCTTCACCTGGATGCTGGACAGCAAGGAACAATGTTGTTTCATCGTCTGTAAAGCACGGTCCTGTCAACTCTGCATCAATCGGCGCAGATGCAAACTGGTATGCTTCTCCCATCGCTTCACCGCTTGTTGGGATAACGAAAACTCCGTTGTTTTTAAACGCCTGGAAAACGCCTTTGTTCATTGAGCTTGAAGACATATCTGTTACTGTCCAGAGGTTGCCTTCGCTGTCGAATGTTAAGTTATCCGGTGCACTAAACCCGCTTTGGCGTCCGCCGCATGCGAAAATTTCAAAGTCGAATGTTAAAGAACCAAGGTCATCGTTTGCTTCAAGGAACCGGGTGATATGCCCATGAATATTGCCGTGCTTTGCATTGTTTGTATGCGCGATAAACACAGATTTGTCAAATGGGCTGATTTCCACATCTTCCGGACGGTCTGTTGGCGTAGCGCCTAATAAAACAGCTGCATCGTGCGCATGAACAAGAACGTCAGCTTGTGTTTGGAATTTAGCCAGTAATTCCGGTTTGTCTTTTGCTGCTGCACGAACGGCGTCAATAGTTAAAGCAACCCATGTTCCTTTAGACATATTGGCTGCGTACAACGTGCCTTCTTCAAGCAAATCGGAGTTTGCTTGTTTGCGGGATTCCACATACTTGTTTTTGCTGATAAACTTATAAA
>JAPSKG010000140.1 GCA_031177795.1 Domibacillus sp. | reverse complement strand
CAAGCTATGTTCCGGCATCGCTTGACCGTCCAATTGGCGAACTGCCTGTTACAGAGCAAATAATTGGTGAAATGGAAATGAACTTAATCGCGGCCCGCCAACTGCTGTACCGGACAGCAGAATTGTATGATTCCAAACCGGATGAGCCAATTAAAGCGCAAATGGCTGCAGCAAAATCTTTTATAACAAATAAAGCAATTGAAGTGACAGATTTGGCAATGCGCATCGTTGGCGCAAGAAGTTTGTCTGAAAAAAATCCGCTGCACCGATACTGGCAAAATGTTCGTGCCGGTCTTCATAATCCACCAATGGATGACATTGCTTTTCGAACGCTTGCTCAAGCTGCAATAGCTCGTTTTAAAATGTAAAATGAAAAACCGCCAGAATTTTGGCGGTTTTTTTTTATGGATAATGGTTTCCTTTCATTCATACAATGTGAAAAGAGCGGAAGGAGGCGGTAGCAATTTGTCCTATCAAACCATTTTACCTTATTTGCCCGAACCTATATCCTCGGCCGTCGCACCTTTGTTAAACAAAGATCCAGCTATTGAAGAAATCAGATTGCGCACAGGGAAAAAAATTGAGCTCTCTGGACCGAAACAATACCTGCTTGATGTTTATTTTTCAGAAGTAGAGCGTGCTTCTTTTGTTAATAAAGTAACGAAGCACTCTTTTTACCGATTAGAAGAACAGCTGAAGAGGGGATACGTAACCATTGAAGGGGGGCATCGAATTGGAATCGCCGGGCAAGCCGTTTTAAAAGAAGGAATTATTGCTTCCATGACAAACTTGTCTTTTTTTAATATTCGGATTGCCAAAGAAAAAAAAGAAGCCGCCACTCCGCTGCTTCCTTACTTGTACAAAGATGGATGGAACAGCACATTATTAATTGGGCCGCCTCGATCTGGCAAAACAACACTTCTTCGTGATATTGCCCGAATTGCGGGGACAGGAAGTGTAAAAGAAAAAATCCCGCCATTGAAAACATCGGTTGTAGACGAGCGTTCTGAAATAGCCGGCTGCCTTCACGGAGTCCCTCAGCTTGATGTTGGGACAAGGACCGACGTACTGGATGCTTGCCCGAAGTCAGAAGGTATGATGATGATGATTCGGTCAATGAGTCCGGATGTGCTAGTCGTAGATGAAATAGGAAGAACTGAAGATGCTTATGCTTTAACAGAAGCTTTAAATGCGGGAATTGCTGTTGTTGCCACTGTTCATGCACGTACGTTTGAAGAAGCAATCCGCCGCCCTGTTATTCGGCTTATAAGAGAAAGCGGTCTTTTTACCCGATATATTGAAGTGAATCGGCGGCGAAGCTATACCATTTTAGATGATCAAGGTCAGGCCGTCATATGAAATGGATAGGAGCAGTTGTTATCATTTCATCAAGTTTTTTTATAGGCTGGCGTAAATCAAAAATGTTTTCAGACCGTGTTTCTCAAATTCGCCGGTTTGAAACTGCCCTGATAACTCTTGAATCAGCGATTGCTTTTGGAGCGGAATCAATTGAAACAACAATTCGTTCAATTGCTGCCAGCACAGAGCAGCCTGTTGGGAATGTATTCAAATGCTTTGCTGATCAGCTTTCTGCATCGGACCAAAGCGCCGGACAACTATGGAAAAAAACCCTTCAACAACATGCTCACCAGCTAGCATTAAAAAAAGAGGATATACAGATTGTAGAACAGGCGGGGCATAAGCTTGGTTTGATCACTCAGGAAGCTGAAAAAAGAAAAATTAAACATGTTCTCAGGCAGCTTGAAAAACAGCGTGAAGAAGCCATTGCGGCAGAACAGCGTTTTTCTGGAATGATTCGGACTGTCAGTGTACTTGCCGGCATGATGACAGCCATTTTGCTTATGTAGGGTGGGAAGTAAATGAATATAGACGTAGATTTGTTGTTTAAAATTGCCGGTATTGGCATTATTGCCGCTTTTTTGCATACGATTTTAGAACAACTTGGCAAAAAAGAATATGCTCAGTGGGTTACGCTATTTGGTTTTTTATATATTTTGTTTATGGCTGCCACGATTGTAGGCCAGCTGTTTAACAAAATAAAATCCGTTTTTCTATTTCAATGACAGGAGCGGTTGACCGATTGCGATCACACATATTGCTGCGCTTATACTCGTTGCTATTTTTTTAGCCATTTTGCTTCGTGAATACAATCCAGGGTTTTCCTTGTTATTTATTTTGTTTACTTGCTGTGTGCTTCTTTATCAATTTGCTGATCAAATTGCGGCACTTATAGCAGCGGTTCGGAAAATTGCTTCCTATGCCGGTGCTGAAACACTTTATATTGAAACCGTATTAAAAGCTGTAGGAGTAGCTTATATCTCTGAATTTATAGCCAATATTGCAAGAGACGCAGGCCAGCAGGCGCTTGCAGCCAAAATGGAGATGGCCGGAAAAATAATTATTATGGCATTAATTCTGCCAATCTTAACATTGCTCATTGAAACCGTAATGACAATGCTGCCGGGACGGTGAGACATGGGACAAGCATTACAGCCATTGATGGACCAAATGGATTTATCTGCTCTTGAAAAACGCTGGCAGGATATAAAACATGTATATGAGCCGTTTTTGCCTCGCAAAATGGATTTAAATGTAGGGGATCTTGATATAGCTTCTTTTTTTTCGGTTGAAAACTGGCTTTCTGCTTTACAGTCTTATGTTTTCTTTGAAATAAAATCTCACACAGAAAGTCTAGCTTTAATTTTTTTATTGTCCATCCTGGCGTCTGTTTTGAAAACAATGGGACAAGCAATTGGGCGCCAGGCAGTAACAAAAACAGCGGAAGCGGCTATTCTAATCCCAATTTTTGTGTTAGCCATGAATACATTTCGACTGGCAGTTGAATCGGTCTCCGTTACAGTGGAACAAATGACTGTTTTCATGACTGCGTTTATGCCTGTTTTAATTGCCTTACTCACATTGTCCGGTGCAGTAGCGTCTGCTGCACTGTTTCCGCCTCTTCTTCTTTTTATGATGAATACTTCTGGTATTTTGATTGACCAAATTATTTTGCCATGTCTTATTTTTTCCGTTTTGTTTAGCCTGGTTGGTCTTTTATCGGATTATTACAAGGCAGATCGCATTGCTTCCTTGCTTAGAACAGCTAGTGTATCGCTTTTAAGTGCTTTCATGGCCGTTTTTCTGGCGATTTTAACGATGAGAGGCATAACTGCGGCAGCAGCAGACGGGCTAACAGTGAAAACAGCAAAATTTATAAGCGGCACTTTTGTACCGGTGGTTGGAAGGATGATGGCAGACGCAGCAGATACTGCATCTGGAGCAGCATTAATGATTCATAATACGGCAGGTGCTGCCGGCATAGGGCTTTTGTTGTTGACAGCTCTTTTCCCTGTTGTGAAATTAATGGTGCTTGTTGTGCTCTACAAAGCATGTGCGGCGGTTTTGCAGCCGCTTGGCGATTCTGCTGCTGCATCTTGCCTTGACATGATTGGAAAAACCATGTCTTTTATGCTAGCTGCCCTTGCGCTTGTTTCTTTTATGTATTTTCTTTTTATGGCCGCCGTCGTTTCAGCAGGAAATGCTGCTTACATGATGAGGTGAATTTATGCAACCGATCTTTGAATGGCTGGCATCTGTCCTGGCACTTCTTTTATGCGCTGCTGTTGTAGACATGTTAATTCCAGAATCTCCACTGCAGAGGTATGTTAGATTAACAGCTGGAATGGTGATTATGGCAGCACTCATAAAGCCAATTTTTTCATTTGATTTTTCATGGGATTTATTAAACAAACAAAGCACCCATTCTTTTCAGCAAGAAACAGATCGTCAATTAAATCAACTAACCGACCTGTCTTTATTTACTTCAGTGACCTACATGGAAAAGCAGTTGCTTGCAGAAGCCGAATTTGCCATTCAGCCATTTTCCTCATGTGAGATCATAGATATGAAAGTTCAAATGACAGAAAAAGAGCTTGAAAACGTCCGTATTTTTGCAAGTGGCAAATGTCCAGAACGAGAAATAACAGACATTCTTCTTGAAAAATGGAATATACGGGACGACCAGATGAATATGGTGATTGAAAAGGAGGAGGCAGGAGGTGTCTGACAGAAATCGATTAATCGAACTCTGGAAAAATGGCAAAGCTGATAAGCCTATTAAATGGGCAGCCATAGCGCTTGGCGGAGGAATAGCAATAATGGCACTCAGTGATTTAAATGGCTCCAGTCCGCCAGTTGAAACAGCCGCAAAACAAGCCGTTGTTCCCTCTGAAGTAGATGTAAAACAGGAATATGAATCAGAGCTAACCGCTGCACTAAATGAAATTGAAGGAACATCCAACGTATCTGTAATCGTAAATCTAGCTTCATCAGAACGGAACGTTTATGAAAAAAATTTGTCTTCTTCAAATGGAAATGGAGACGAAACAAGCGATCAACAAATGGCAGTTGTCCGCAACGGTGATATGGAAAGTCCGGTAATAACGGAAACGCGCAAACCAGATATTCAAGGGGTGCTAATTGTTGCGGAAGGCGCAGAAAACGTTTTGGTGAAAAAAAGAATTGTTGAAGCAGTAACGCGTGTGCTGGGTGTTCCCATGCACCGAGTGGCTGTAATACCCGGAAAGACAGGAGGATAAAAAAATGCCAAAAAAACAAACAGTATGGTTATTCACAATGGTTAGCTTAACTGCAGTGCTTGGTGTTTATTATGTAACTGGACCGGAAAAACTGCTTCCTGTATCAACATTAGAGGAAAGTGTGCCAAAATCACCGGAAGAAAATGTGGATGTAGCGGTAGAGGAAACAGCTGGAGATGAAGTTTTTGAGTTGATTCGTTTAGAAACGGAAGAAGAAAGAAGCAAATTAAAAGAAGAGCTAACGGCCAAGGTAGCTTCTGCAGATTTATCAGCTGAAGCAAAAAATGAAGCTTATACCGATATGCAGAAGCTAGATGAACTTGCATCAAAAGAAAAAATGCTGGAAACACTTATTATTTCAAAAGGATATGAGGACGCTCTCGTTCGGACAAGCAATGGAGAAATACGAATTACCGTAAAAGCAAAAAAACACTCGGCAAAAGAAGCAAACGACATTATTAAGATGGCAAAAGATGAAATGGGCGATGAAATGCCTGTATCCGTGGAATTCCAGCCTTTTAAATAAGAAAAAGACCCGCTTTTTAGAAGGCGGGGCTTTTTCATTTGGATTCTGTATTTGCTAATTGCTGAAAAAAAGATAAAATGAGAGAAGGAGTTTTTTAATTCATAAAAATAAGCTTTATGTTTTAGTTTATTTAAAGGGGTGTTGGATACATGAAAGTCCAAGAAATTAGAGAATTGATCAAACTGGTTGATCAATCAGGAATTGAAGAATTTGTTTTTGAATCAGCAGGAAGCAAGCTGAAAATGAAGAAATCAACAGGAACCACTACATACACGGCGGCACCGGCACCGGCAGCTGCAGCACCAGTGGCATTAAGCGCAACGCAGCAGGCTGAGGAAACTCCGCTATCAGCCGTTCAGGAAGCTCCAGCGCCGGGAGCATCGCAAGCAGAAGATCATTCGACGTTACATAAAATTACTTCCCCAATGGTAGGAACATTTTATCAGTCGCCGTCACCAGATGCAGATGTTTACGTGAAACCCGGTTCCAAAGTTACCTCAAATTCAATTGTTTGTATTGTAGAAGCAATGAAGTTATTTAATGAAATTGAAGCAGAAGTTAATGGCGAAATCGTTGAAATTCTCGTGAAAGATGGCCAGCTTGTGGAATACGGCCAGCCGCTTTTCTTAGTAAAGCCGGAATAAGGGAGGATTTTTGATGATAAAAAAAGTATTAATTGCCAACCGTGGAGAAATAGCAGTGCGCATTATCCGCGCCTGCAAAGAACTAAATATTGAAACTGTAGCAGTTTTTTCGGAAGCGGACCGCGAAGCGCTTCATGTGCAACTTGCTGATGAAGCCTATTGTATTGGGCCGACAGCATCAAAAGACAGCTATTTAAATTTCACAAACATCGTAAGTGTGGCCAAGTTAACAGAAGCGGATGCTATTCATCCCGGCTATGGCTTCCTTGCCGAAAACGCTAGCTTTGCTGAGTTATGCCGGGAATGCAACATTATTTTTATAGGCCCCTCGCCGGAAGCAATTACACAAATGGGTACAAAAGACGTTGCGCGGGACACTATGCAAAAAGCCGGAGTGCCAATCGTTCCCGGATCAGATGGCATCATAAAAGACGTGGAAGAAGGATTGGAAATTGCTGCGCAGATCGGTTACCCGGTTATTATTAAGGCAACGGCAG
>JAPSKG010000139.1 GCA_031177795.1 Domibacillus sp. | reverse complement strand
GTATTCATCATTAACTGACGCCAATGGATGGTTATTGGATAAAAATGTTGGCTGCACGCTAACTTCTGCCGAGCCGTTTTGTTGATCGGCATACCCGATTAATTTCATTGTATAGCCAAGTGTTTGTCCATGTTTTAAGTCGCTGTCCGATACTTTTGAAATGCCGCTTACATCTACATCTTCCAGTTCAATATCCATTGAAAAAGCGAGACGAGATAAAATAGCCATTTTGCGGGCAGCATCAAGGCCTTCTACATCAGATGTTGGATCAGCTTCCGCAAAGCCCAGTTCCTGTGCTTCTTTTAAAGCTGCATCATACGACATGCCTTCTTTATTCATTTTAGTTAAAATAAAGTTTGTTGTGCCGTTTACAATTCCCATCAGTGTTCTGATTTTGTCAGAAGCAAGACCGTCAGCAAGGCCCCGGATTATTGGAATGCCTCCGGCAACACTTGCTTCGTAATAAAAATCGCAGCCGTTTTCAGACGCTGTTTTTAACAGCTCAGAACCATAAAGGGCAACAAGATCTTTATTTGCCGTTACAACGTGCTTTTTTTGATTAAGGGCATCTAGTAAAAACTGCTTTGTTTCATGAATGCCGCCCATTACTTCTACAACAACGTCTACCTCAGGATCATTAATTACATCGTATGGATCCACGGTAAGTGCTTCTTTCGGCAATTCTACGTCCCGTTTCTTGTCCACATTTTTAACAAGTACCTTTGTTACATGAACAGGGCAGCCGACGCGATGCGCCAGTTGCTCTTGATGATCTTGAATCATCTTCACAACACCTGTTCCAACGGTGCCAAGACCGAGCAATCCTACTTTTACGTTGTCCTTCATCAAAACGTCACCTCAACTATGTATTTTTCTGATGTACATTTGTTTTTACATAGTAGACATTATATCGGTCTTTTCCCTATAATACAACCTAATATTTTTGTAAAATAGAAAATATCTGTCTTTTCTTAATAATAGAGAAAAAAAACACCTGTTTCAAGCCATAGTAACATTTTTTAAAGAAAAGGCTTTTACATCTGATGCAATAAAAAGAGGTGTTTTTCCACAGTTTGTAAACCGAACATTTTGAATGGTTATATGGTCTGCTTTGTTTGCACCGCCAAAAACCTTTAATGCCGTTCCTGCTGTTGGAAAATGATCCATTTTCACATCTTGAATATGGATGTGTTTCGCTTTGTATTGAATGCCGGCAATTGGCAGCCCTTTGTAATTATAGTCAGGATCACCGATAGCCCTTAATCCATTGATCACAACATACTGGTATGCCGAAATGGTTAAAGCGCGCGGCTTGGAGCCTGCATATAATTCTGTGAAAACAGGGTGGACTGAAATAATTCGAGTGGCGGTTAAAAACAAAGCTGTCTTTGACTGCGGGTCTGTTTCTGCGTGATGGCCAATGTGCCGGAAATTGTACGAACGGTTGTCGTTGACTGACAAATGGCCAATAATATGGACGTTTGACGCGGCAGAACTTGTAGCGTGCGCTTTAACTTCCACTCCGCCGAAACAGCGTGTAGAAGCGTTGTTAATCAACCAGACATACCGCGAACCATCATCAGCTTCAAAGCCATTCGAATTGGCAAAGCCTTTTTTATGGCTGCGTCCGGATGGATCATGCATAAAACAATTCGTGATTAAAATGTAATCGCTATGATGGGTTGTTACGCCATCATCCCCGAATCCCGAACCTGTACAGTTGTCAATCCACACAAACCGGCTGCCGCCGCGTGCCCTGTGTCCATCCCCGGAGTAATCGTATACGGTTGAGGAAACATCAAAACAGTGAAGACCCGGGTTTAAAGCCTCACAGTTTTTTACCCAGCCATATTGAACATTAGCAAACGTTAAACAGCTGGAGCGGTTGTTTCCACTTGATGATTTTTCTTCTGGGTCCAGCCGTTCAATTGACCAGTCCATCGTAATTCCTTCTATTAGTATGTGGTGGTTTCCTTTTACATGGTTATCATTTGTAATAACAAAGCTTCGTTTTGGTGCATTGGGGCGCAGCTTCAAAATCGTTTTGCCTGGACCTGCTCCGCTAATTATTGTGTTGGAAGGAACGCGCAGTTCATCAATTATATAGGTTCCTTCCTCAAGAAAAATATGTTTTCCTCCTCCGGCCAAAGCCGAACGAATATTTTCTCCTGGTTTAAGGGCTATTTTTTCGGCTGCGGTTTTTTTTAGCTGGTTCCACTCACGGTCCAAAATAGGTTTCCAGTCCGGGTACACATCTGTTTCATCGGCTAATGTGTGGTGGAATACCACTTTCTCTTTTTTTTTGGTCCAAAGTGATTTTATTTTGTCGAGAAACGTAGTTTTATTAACAGCCGGCGCCCAATTGGACACTAACGAAAAAAAAAGCTGGTCCGTTTCTTCTACTGTTTTTTTTAATGATTTTTCGCTTGAAAAATAAGAATCAATTAACTCTTTGTTTTTAAGCGGATTATGGTTGTTTGCCAGGTACATTTTTTTCTTCCTTTCTTTTTGAATTTTGCACATAATGTATTTAGTTTGAAACAAAGGAAAAGTTTCGCTCTTGAACAAAAATACCTGATCGAAAAGTTCGTTCTGTCCATTCCACTGTTTGATCTGCTTTCATTACCATTACCGTTGAAGTTCGCGTTCCATATTCCGGACTTTCGATAAAAATGGGAGACAATAACTTTTCCCATTCAAATGGAACGCCAGTAGCCGGCAATTGGTCAACAGGAGCTTCTTCTTTGTCACCAAGCATGGCAAAGAGCTTTTCTTTGCTGGTTAAACAGCTTGCCATTTTTTCTTTTGCTTTATTTGTTTTTGGCCACGGCGTGTTAAAAAACGCGTTGCTTACACTGTGAATGCCTGGAAAAAGCTTAAAAGGTTTTTTTCCAGAACGGCTTTCATAAACAAACAATTCATTTTTGGTTCCCGCTATAATATTAAAGCCCGGATAGCGATGTTTTTCCGTCTCTAGTTTTGTTAAAAACATTTCAGCTGTTTGCCCGCTGTTTAAAAAAGACTGAACAATATGTCCTCGTGATTCTTTGCTTTTTAACGTTTCAGAAGGATCTCTGTAGTTTGTTAAAGCGCAAAACCGCCCGTTTTTTGAAACTCCCATCCATGTTCCGCCTTTTTCCAAATCCCGTCCCGCCAGTATGGTCTTTTTTTCCCACCAGTGAGACGGTTCGGTAGGGCGGCGGTAAAATTCATCGCGGTTAGCCGCAACAACAAGCGGCGCGTCTGGCAAAACTTGAAAAGCTATGGCGATTAAACACATGACTATTCCTGCTTTCTTTTTTCTTCATTATACGAAACACAGAGCTGCAGTAAAAACACCCGGATTGTTTATTAAACGATTATTTTGTTTACCACCAAACTTTTTTTCAAAGAAACACTCCTTTTCACCTGTATGAAAAAGGAGTGCCGTTCACTATGGAAATGTTATTCAGTTTTTTTAAAAATCAGTACAGCTCTCCAAGAGAATATGGCCAAATATGTTTATCCATAAAATCGATCAATTCCTGTTCGCTTTCAAACTCAATCGTAAATTTGCTAAGGTCAAATGCTCTATGCTTTTCGAAAATTCCTGCTTTCCGAAGAGACTCAAGCAATTCTTCTTCTGCATCATCCAGCACTGTATCAAAGATGTAACGTCCATTTGAATATGATATTGTAGCAAGCCTGACTCTGGACGTTTCATTCGTAAACACGTGCCCTACCTTATTTAAAACAATTTCATTTTCTTTTTGCTCAATGTCCAGATCATAATCATATTGACTCCGGCTTTGTTCTTGAAATAAATTTACTTTATTTTTTATATACGGTTGAATTAGTGGAAACAACTAAGGTCCTCCTTTTAAGCAAACATTTTATTTGCTCCTTAATCTAATTTGTTTTTCCACCGCATCGATAAAACAAACGTATTTCTTTCATAAAAATCACTCCAGTTTTAAGCTTTATTTACATTGCTGCCGATTTTCTTTGTTATTTTCATTTACAAAAAAGAAAAAACACCCATAACGGGTGCTTTTTCAGGAATTAAGTTCTTTCTGCTCTTTTTCTGAAAATACGCGGGACCTTGTTAAAAACCGTTTTCCTTCTGGCCCTTCCAGCGAAAACATCCCTCCTCTTCCATCTACAACATCAATAATAAGCTGTGTGTGTTTCCAGTACTCATATTGCGCTGTGCTAATGTAAAACTTGGCTCCGCCGATTTCCCCAAGCAGCTTGTCCGAATTTCCGGTTAGAAACTCGCCTTCCGGATAGCACATTGGTGAACTGCCATCACAGCATCCGCCTGATTGATGAAACATAAGCGGTCCATGCTTGCCCTTTAATTTCTCAATTAATTCCAGTGCTGCTGGGGTCGCTGTTACACGTTCTGTCATGCTGCTTCACATCTCCCTTAATCAAAAGAAACCAAGCGCTTCTTCTGAATAGCTGACAAGCAGGTTTTTCGTTTGCTGATAATGGTTAAGCATCATTAAATGATTTTCCCGGCCTACCCCTGACATTTTATAGCCTCCGAATGCGGCATGGGCTGGATATTGGTGATAGCAGTTTGTCCAAACACGGCCTGCCTGAATATTGCGCCCGAACCGGTATGTGCGCTGCACATGACGCGACCAAACTCCGGCGCCAAGCCCGTATAATGTATCGTTGGCAATTTCAAGCGCTTCTGCTTCATCTTTAAAAGTTGTAACCGAAACAACCGGCCCAAAAATTTCTTCTTGGAAAATCCGCATTTTATTATGCCCTTTAAATACGGTCGGCTTTATGTAATAGCCGTTTTCAAAGCCTTCTATTATGTTTCTGCCTCCGCCTATTAAACACTCTGCCCCTTCTTGTTTGCCGATATCTATATAAGACATAATTTTTTCCATTTGTTCATTTGACGCCTGTGCGCCTATCATCGTATCAGTATCAAGCGGATTGCCAAATTTAATCGCATTCACACGTTCAATAGCACGTTCCATAAAACGGTCGTAAATGCTTTCATGAATTAAGGCGCGTGATGGGCATGTACAAACCTCGCCCTGGTTCAGCGCAAACATCACAAATCCTTCGATTGCTTTATTTAAAAAAGCATCGTCTTTTTCCATAACGTCTTCAAAAAAGATGTTAGGGGATTTGCCGCCAAGCTCCAGTGTGACGGGAATCAAGTTTTGTGAGGCGTATTGCATAATCAAACGTCCGGTTGTTGTTTCTCCAGTAAACGCAATTTTTGCTATGCGGTTATTTGAAGCAAGCGGCTTTCCTGCTTCTAAACCAAATCCATTTACAATATTAACCACACCGGGCGGAAGTAAATCTTCAATTAATTCCATTAACACCATAATAGACGCAGGGGTTTGTTCAGCCGGCTTTAGTACCACACAGTTGCCGGCGGCAAGAGCCGGAGCAAGCTTCCACACGCCCATAAGAATTGGGAAATTCCATGGAATAATTTGGCCAACTACGCCGAGAGGCTCATGAAAATGATAAGCGACTGTGTCATCATCAAGCTGAGATAAAGATCCTTCCTGTGCTCGAATTGCACCCGCAAAATAACGGAAATGGTCAATAGCAAGCGGCAAATCTGCATTTAGCGTTTCACGCACTGCTTTTCCGTTATCCCATGTTTCAGCCACAGCGAGCATTTCTAAATTTTGTTCAAGCCGATCAGCTATTTTATTTAAAATATTTGCACGCTCGGCAGCAGACGTTTTCCCCCAGGCATCTTTTGCTGCATGAGCAGCATCAAGTGCAAGTTCAATGTCTTCAGCTTGTGAACGAGCTACTTCACAAAATACTTCGCCTGTTACCGGCGTAACGTTTTCAAAATACTGGCCGCTAAGCGGCGCAGTCCATTCGCCGTTAATGTAATTGTCGTACCTTTTTTTAAAAGTTACTTTTGAGCTTTCATGACCTGGATTTGCGTAAATCATATACCATTCCCCTTTCATTATTCGGAATCACATATAAAACGCTTACATTTCCAAAATACAACTGCAGCCGTTTCATGTCAACTTGTTCACTTTTTCTTTCTTGTTTCTTTTTTCAAGCAACTGTCTCATTTTGTCTCATTTTGAACACGCTGGTTACATGCTTTTTTAGCGATTGTAAAGAAAAAAGGAGCAAAAAAGGATTTTCCGCCCTTTTTTTTTGTTTTTCTTTTTCCTTTCTTTCTTTTTCTTTTCCTTCAAAAGTTATTATGCAAAAACCATGCCAGAATGTTTTCCTTACCCAAAAAAACAGTTAAAAAGCTTCCCCCTTATTTGGGAAGCTTTTTTTGAAGCCTGTATTCGCCGAAATGAAA
>JAPSKG010000138.1 GCA_031177795.1 Domibacillus sp. | reverse complement strand
CGATTTCCGCCCCTGCCTGCTGTTTGCTGACATTCCGTGCTAAAGCTGTTTTTTCCGTGTTTTTTTGAACCGCTCCGAGTATGCCCATAACCATTTGGAGAATGTAAATTTGACCTGCATTTGTAACCAGCGGGAAAAAAAGCAAAACCACTGCCATTGCCAGGGAATAAAAAACCAGCAAGCTGCCTTCTTTTAACCGGTCTGCAAGCTTTCCAATCACTGGATAAGAAAGAGCCGAGGCCAGCGCAAATAATCCGTATGCCCAGCCAAATTGGGCATAGCTTTCGCCAACGTTTCGAAGCAGCAAAACGTAAAATGGAAAAACCATACTGCCAGCCATAAAAACAATACTTTGCGATAAAACAAGCCGCTCAAAATTCACTCTCCATACTCCTCATAAAAATAGTTTGTAAACCGTTTATCCGGATCGATTTCTTTTTTCTTTTCAAAAAACTCCTGGATGCGCGGATAAGCTTTTAAAAGCTGTTTTTTTGAAGGAAATGAGTAATAAGGCAAATAATAACTTCCTTTATATTTCAGTGTTAAGTCAAGCATTTTTCTTATTACTGTTTCTGACTTTTTTATCTCTTCCTCAGATTTTCCCTGGTTAATTAATAGAACAAGCGCAAACATATCTTCTTTTGCATAAGACAAAACGGATTGATTGTTTTTTTCAACATAACGGACCGTAATATTCAGTAAATTAAATTCTTTGTTTTTTTCAAGCAAGATGCGCAATTCATCAATATACTCAGTAAATTCGCTTACAGGTATAAAATATTCCTGAAGCACTTCTGTCCGGCTGCCGCTTTCATATTCCATAAAATTTGTTTCAGACCTCATCACATTGTTTCTTGTTTCATAAGTGCCGCTTTTTTTTGCCATATAGCTTTTTTGCAAAGACCAAAACATATTTTTCCCCCATCCGCTGTAACGCGACAATCCAAGGAAAAACTTCGGGAGAGCAACCAGCCGTTCTTCTTTTAGTTTTGTGTATTGCTCCAGATCAGCTTCGTTTTTTGCTTGTATATAGTCCACTACATACATTTCGCGCAAAAACGTTGCCGGAGCCACAGATAAACGGGCCATATGCATTTTTACTTTTGGGTTTTTTTTCACTTTTTTTTGAAAATAAGCAGGGTAATCATGATAGCTTATTTCCGCAACTTTCTGCTGGTACAATTCATCTTCTGTTAAGTGAAGAGTAACATCCAGAATAATGCCAAACAAACCATACCCGCCAATAACATAAGAGAAAAGGTCCGCATTTTCTTTTTTGCTGACTTGAATAACTGTGCCATCTGGCTTTAGCAAACGAAAGGACTCTACTGTGTCCATAAGAGAGTCATTCCGAATGTCCCGTCCGTGAACATTAACACTTAATGCTCCGCCGATTGTAAAAATATTTTGCGACTGCATTACTTTCACGGCCAGGCCGTATGGATTAACGTGCCGCTGAATATCATCCCATGTTGCACCGCTTTGCACGGTGATTTTTTTTTCGTTAGGATCAAAGTTAACCACGTTATTAAATGGCTTCATGTCAATCATGACTGCTCCCGGATAATAGGTTTGTCCTCCCTGGCTGTGCTGCATCCCTGCGATCGTAAGCCGCTCGTTTTCTTGATTGGCTTTTTCTACAATTTTTTTCAGCTGCTGTTCTCCATCTGCTTGCTTAATTGCTTTAATTTTTGCTGGCAGCAGCCGGCCTGCGTCTGTTACAACCGGTTGAGAAAAATATACGTTGTATGTATAAAGAGAAAAGCCAAACAACGAAAAATAGATGCATAGAAACAAAAACAGTTTTTTCATTTTGTTCCCCTTTTCAAACCTGATAAATCTCTTGCTTCACCTTCAATATAACAAAAAATGGCTTCCAGAGCTTGATTTTGCTCTGAAAGCCATTTCGCGCTTTTCTTTAATAGAAAAGGAGAAACGCGGATTTTTTGGAAAAATTTATTTTGCTTTCATTAAATCTACCCGTCCATCTGCTGTAAACGAAACTCCTTCTTCCTCCAGGCGGCGCTTTTGCTCGTTTTTTAACAAATCATCCGAAATAGCAATTTCTCCTTTAGCATTGACCACGCGATGCCACGGCAAATTGTATTTCGCGCTCATAGAGTGAAGCACGCGGGCAACCTGGCGTGCGGCCCGCGGATTCCCTGCCATTCGCGCTGCCTGTCCGTACGTGATAACGCAGCCAGGAGGTATGCTTTCTAAAACTCGAATTAACTCTTTTGTAAAAGGCGTCAAAGCGAATGACCCACATTGATATGCTTAAATAAATCAACGTCAAATAAGCCTTTGTCTGTTAGCTTTAAACTCGGAATAACAGGCAAGCACAAAAAAGATAAAACCATAAAAATATTTTGCGATTGTTCCGCCACAACAGAAAGCTGTTCATGCAAATGGTGCAATTCTTTAATCACTTCTTCATAAGGCTTTTCTGACATAATACCTCCCACACAAAGAGGAATAGAAGCTGTTATTTTCCCTTGATTTACAATAACAAGTCCGCCCTGCATGTTTTCGATGGCTTCAATCGCCAGTAAAATATCATCATCGTTTGTTCCGGCAGCGACAATATTATGGGAATCGTGGGCAACCGTCGAAGCAATCGCCCCGCTTTTTAAAGCAAGCCCATTCACAATGCCAGCCCCAACACTTCCAGACGCCTTATGTCGCTCGCAAACCACCATTTTTAATTGGTCCCGGTCCGTATCCGGTTCGAAAAATCCATCAACTGTTTTAACATCTGCCACAATTTTATTGGTAATAATACGTCCCGGAATCACACCAATAATCATTGCTTTTTGCCCGTCTTTAATTGGAATTTGAAGTGACTTTTTCGTAACCTTTTTTAAATTAACAGAAGTTTTCACCGATTCTGGTATGGCTGCACGCTTAGTCGGGAGGCTTTCTGTTTTTAACAGCTGTCCATTTTTAATAATGGTCTCCGGCTTTAGTTCACGTATATTTTCTACAATTAAAATGTCTGCTATATACCCTGGAGCCACTGCGCCTTTGTTTTTCAACCCGTGGCAAACCGCATTGTTGAGCGTTGCCATTTGAATCGCAATTAAAGGATCAAGGCCTTTTTTTATTGCCAGCTTTGCTGCATAGTTTACCGTTCCTTCTTTTTCCAATTCATCCAAGTGCTTATCATCTGTGCAAAACGAAAACCGCGTGCTGTTCCGTTCGTTAATAGCCGGGAGCAGGGCCAGCAAATCTTTTGCGGCAGATCCTTCTCTTACAAGCACATGAATGCCTCTTTGAACGCGGGCTTTTGCTTCTAGCGCTGTAACAGCTTCATGATCATTGCGGATGCCGGCAGTACTATAAGCATTTAACGCAGTGTCCGGCAAACCGGCCGCATGCCCATCAGCTGTTAATCCGGCTTCCTGTGTCATAGTAATTTTCTCAAGCATTCCTTTGTCCGCGTTTAGCACAGCAGGGTAATCCATCACTTCCGCCAGGCCAATGACACTTTCATTGCTTAAATACGGGCGCAGATCTTCTGCCGTTAATGTGGCCCCATTTTGTTCAAACGGTGTTGCCGGCACACAAGACGGCAGTTTCATCATAATATCTACCTTTGTATTTGCTGCATCTTCAAGCATATAGTCAATTCCTGTTGTTCCTGCCACGTTTGCAATTTCATGCGGATCTGTTACAACAGTTGTTACCCCATGCTTGATAAGAGCCCTTGAAAACTCCGATGGCGTTACCATTGTTGATTCAATATGAATATGGCCATCAATAAAACCGGGCAACACATATTTTCCGGAGACATCCACCACTTTTTTCCCTTTTTTATAAGTGCCTATGCCAACAATATAACCGTCTTTAATTGCCACATCCGCTAAAAGCGTTTCGAGCGAAAATACGTCAACAACTGTACCGTTTTGAAGAATTAAATCTGCTTCTTCCGGATGCTGCGCAGCACAAATCAAACGCTCCAATGAATAATCCATGTTTTGTCCTCCCTCTTCATTTTATTGCTGGCGTTTGTGAAGCTTCTCACTAGTTTTACATATTCTACGCGAAACATTCCCGCTTGAAAACTATTTATGTCTGAAAAAAGCTATTCCATTGCCGTGGAAAAATAATAGGCACAGTTAAAAATTGTTTATTTTTTTCAGCTGCTTTACACAATAAAAAACGCCCCCGGCTTGTTTCAAGAGTTTCCCATTCCAAAGCTTTAATCCGCGCTGCTATTTGTCACAACAGACACCATCAGGTTAGCTGGGGCCATGTTCTTCCTGATATCCATTTTTTTCTGCTCCTTTTCTTGCTTGCTTCCGGATTGCAAATTAATTTCTTCAATTTTCCTGCTCCTGTGAATTTTTTACTATTTTTCTTTCAAAAAGATTGTTTTAAAGAAAACACGGGTAAGTCGTCAAGGGAAAGCATTTATTACGCTGAAGGAGGAATTGCATGTTCCGTCACCAAAAAGAGTTGCAGTTCGAGGTTAAAGTTGACCGGCCAGACCCGGTACTCGCACGCCAGGTACAAGAAGTTCTCGGCGGGCAATTCGGGGAAATGACCGTTATGATGCAATATTTGTTTCAAGGTTTTAATTGCCGGGGAGAAGAAAAATACAAGGACATGTTAATGGACATTGGAACAGAAGAAATCGGGCATGTTGAAATGCTTTGCTCGCTTATCAGCCAGCTGCTGGATGGCGCTTCACCGGAAGACCAGGCAGAAGCTGCGAAAGACCCGGCTCTTGCTGCCATTATGGGCGGCGTTAATCCGCAGCATTTAATTGCAAGCGGACTGGGGGCCGTTCCAAAAGACTCTGTTGGCGTGCCTTGGAACGGCAGTTACATCGTCGCCAGCGGAAACCTGCTGGCGGATATGCGTTCAAACCTCCATGCTGAAAGCCAGGGACGCCTTCAAGTAGCGCGTCTTTATAATATGACGACTGATGAAGGAGTACGCGCCACTTTCCGTAAAATGCTGGCTCGTGACCGTTATCACCAATACCAGTGGATGGCCGCCATTGCAGAACTAGAAGAGAAAAAAGGATTTGTTGTGCCGGCTTCTTTCCCTCCGGAAGCAGAAGAGGAAGCACAGCCGCACGGATTAACGTTTTGGAATTTATCAGAAGGCGAAGCTTCTGCGGCAGGGCTTTGGGCAACAGGAAGCGCTCCGGATGGATCAGGCGACTTTACTTATCTGGCTAACCCGGAGCCGCAAGGGCAAATCCCAAAAATGCAAGTTCCTCCCGACGCTAACCAGCACGATTTAAACATTGAAAAGCCGCCATCCAAATAAAACGTTTGCAATACCATCCAATAATAAAAAAGAAAAAGGAGAGAGGAAAATGGCAACTAAATTAGCCATGCATGAAACACTTGAAGTCCACGAGGTGCTGCTTTTTAAAACAGCTTGTTTAACAAAAAGCAAAGCAATGAGTGAGCTTGTCCAGGACTCGAAATTAAAAAAGCTTTTGGAAGAAGACATTGAGTTATCAGAAAAAGCTATCAAAGACTTAAGCAAAATTTTATCAAAGGCTCAGTAAAAAAAGAGAGGAGATTAAATGTTATTATGGCTGAAAACAAGATGGAACTACTAGACGATTTGGCAATTGCTACTGATTTCTTAATTACTGCAAAAGCAGGTGTCCGCAACCTGGCGGTGGCTATTACTGAAACAGCAACACCTGATGTGAAAAAGATTTTGCGGCGCGAGCTTGATAATGCCATTTATTTGCATGATAAAATTGCGCAATATATGATTGACAATGAAATGTACCATGCTTATGACATTGATGAGCAAATTAAGCATGATTTGAAAAAAGCCGATAAAGCGCTTGATGCCGCTTCTTCAAAAAAATAAAAAATGCTAAATAGGGAAAAAGAATTTATTCCAATATGAATAAAATTCTTTTTCCCTATTTGTTTTCTTCATTAAGGCTGCAAAAACGGTTAGTTGATACAATGGAAAAAAGCATTCAATAAAAAATTGAACGCTTTTTCTGTATAAAAGATCTTTTATTAAATGAATTTGCTAAGCAAACAATAAATTATAGAAACCATAATCGTTTCCTGTGCCAGCCCCTCCTGCGCTGCACACAATGGTGACCACCTCTGTCACCCGGCCTGACTTGCTGCATTGTTGCTTCTTTTATTGTTTACCTCAACTGGCGTTTTTCTAAACTTTTTAAGCAGTAAATTTATTTTAAGAAAAAATTTATTAACCGGGCATTTACGAAAAGTGTTTTTGTTTGAGGAAAAGCAAAACAGGTTAAAGTAGTAAGAAGGCGATATAAAACCAGACTTTTGCCGAGGAGGTAATGGCTATGAGCGCAATTGTTTTATTTGATGGCGACTGCAATTTT
>JAPSKG010000137.1 GCA_031177795.1 Domibacillus sp. | reverse complement strand
GAAAGGGGAGCTATTATGATTCGCGTATTAATTGTTGAGGACGATCCGATGGTAGCAGAGTTAAATCGCCGCTATGTTGAATCTGTACCCGGGTTTCAAGTGATCGGGACAGCAGGTTCCCCGGACATAGCGTTCGAAATCGTGCATCAGCAACAGCCGGACCTCCTTCTTCTTGATATTTACATGCCGGGAACAACCGGGCTTGATTTGCTTGAAAAACTGCGGACGGCCGGTTTTAAAACCGATGCGATTGTGATTAGTGCTGCCAGTGACACAAACAGCATTCAAAAAGCCATTCAATTTGGAGCGGCAGATTATTTAATGAAACCTTTTCAGTTTGAACGATTTCAGCAAGCTCTTTCTTCTTATGCAAAGCGCCGCCACTTTTTCGATTATGGAAGGGAAGTAAAGCAAAGTGATATTGACTCTATGCTGTTCCAAACCGAAAAAGCAGCGCCTCCTGCTGCCCTGCCAAAAGGATTAACAAAAGAAACAATGCGCCTTGTTTGGTCGGCTGTTAATGAAATGAGTGACCTTGATTTTTCAGCTGAAGACATTGCTTTTGCTTCCGGTGTATCACGCGTATCGGTACGTAAATATTTGTCGTTCCTGCAGGAAGCCGGTATTTTAGATGTGGATGTTTCGTATGGCTCGATTGGAAGACCGCAAACAAGGTACCGCATTAATTTGCTGAAAAAAGATCAAGCCAATTTGTATATGTAAACGGGAGAAAAACAAAGAGTTTTCCCAGCTTGAAAAGATGCAACAATTCCTTATAAGAATTGTTGCATCTTTTATTAGGATTTTATTAGGAGATACTTATGAAAGCGTTTGCTTTTTTTAATTACAAAACTCTTTCTTTTCTTTTTTAATCACTTTTTTGTTTTCTGATGATTTAGAATTCAGGTATGAACAATATGAACAAAATAAAGCAAACATAAAGGGGAGGGCTTTACATGCAGCAATTTGCAGCAAACCTTTGGAATGAATGTTGGAATGCGCACGATAAAATAAAACAGCTGTTGTTTTTCGCATTGCCAAAAAAAGCGGCATCACCTGCTCAACCAGCAGTGGAAGAAAAGCGGACAGAGACAAATGGGCCGAATGACCCGAAAAAACGATATATGAAACCGGCACAATGGGCTGGCTTTTTACTTGGACCACTTATGTTTTTCGCTATTTTATTTCTTTTTTCAGCTGAAGGGTTAACGCCGGAAGCCAAAGCAGTGCTTGCGGTTACAGTCTGGGTGGCAATCTGGTGGATTACGGAAGCGATTCCAATTCCAGTCACATCGCTTTTGCCGATTATTTTGCTTCCGCTTACCGGTGCACTTGACGGAGACGCTGCAGCAGCAGCTTACGGCGATCCAATTATTTTCTTGTTCCTCGGCGGTTTTGTGATCGCGATAGCGATGGAAAAATGGGATCTTCATAAACGGATTGCCATGAACATAGTGGCTGTTATGGGGACAGGCTCTAAAAAAATTGTTCTCGGGTTTATGATTGCAACAGGATTTTTGTCTATGTGGGTATCAAATACAGCAGCTGTTATGATGATGATTCCAATTGGAACGGCGATTACGTATCAAGCAGCGCAAATTGTAAAAAAATCAGGAGACAAATCGATTGACATCCGCAGCTTTGAAAAAACGATTATTTTCGGTATTGGATTTGCCGGTACAATCGGCGGTCTTGGTACGTTGATTGGAACGCCGCCTAACATTATTATGGCAGCGGCCGTGAAAAACTTGTATGGCGTTACTATTTCATTTGCAGACTGGATGTTTGTTGCAGCGCCAGTGGTGTTTATTTTGCTGATTGTTTCATGGCTTTACCTTGTTAACATTGCGTTTCCAGTTAAATTCAAAGAGCTTCCGGGCGGAATGGAGCTAATCCGTTCTGAAAAAAGAAAGCTTGGAAAAATAAGCTCAGAAGAAAAAATGGTTCTTGGCGTGTTTGTTTTCGCCGCTTTTATGTGGATTACCCGCACGTTTATTTGGGCAGATATCATCCCGGGAATTAGTGATGCAATGATTGCTATTACAGCAGCGATTCTTCTTTTTATTCTTCCGTCTAAAAATAAAGGAGGCGCACTGCTTGACTGGTCAATCTCACGCGATCTTCCCTGGGGCGTGCTTCTTCTTTTCGGCGGCGGCCTTGCGATTGCAGCCGGTTTTGGTGAAACGGGGCTTGCAGCATGGATTGGCGATCAGTTAACAGTTCTTGATGGATTGTCTATGTTCCTTGTAGTTATTTCGGTAACGGCGTTTGTTTTATTCTTAACAGAAATCACATCAAATACAGCAACGGCAACAATGATTATGCCAGTACTAGCAGCGCTTGCACTGGCGTTGAACGTTCATCCATTCATCTTGATGATGCCTGCAGCAATGGCAGCAAACTGTGCGTTCATGCTTCCGGTTGGAACACCACCAAATGCCATTATTTTCGCAACTGGCAAAATTACTATTCCAGAAATGGTGAAAGCAGGCTTCTGGATTAACATGTTTGCTATTGTGATGATTGTGGCGGCCATGTATGTGGTTATGCCGCTTGTGTTCGGCGTTGATATTTCAATGTTCCCGAATGACTTTAAATAATTTATTGAAAAAGCCGTTTCCCGAGGTTGGGGAAACGGCTTTTTGCAGACTTTTTGGAACATTTTTTTAAAAAAGCCGTATAAAAGGAAAGTAAGAGCAGGAGGGATAAAGGTGGAGAAAACATTGTTTGAGAAAAACGTGGACATCTTGCGGCAAACGGCTGGAAAATGGATTGATAAGCGGCTTGTTTTACTTACAGCTGCTCAATTTGCAGCAAAACAAGAACTGATTGACGGAAAAGAATTTACAGCTGTAACAGACAAATTAAAAAAAGCTGTTTCCATTTTTTCACCGCTAAGAACCATTACATTTCCGATAACAGGACTTTTAATGATGAAAAAAGGGAATAAGGATACACTGATAAACGACTTGCTTGAACAGTATGAAACGCTGCGTTCCGCCGGCCTTTATTCATCTCCTTACACGTATATTGCCGCTTTTTTGCTGAATCCCGCAACAAAGCCAGAAAGAATAAAAAATATCTATGATGAAATGAAGAGGTATCATGTGTTTTTAACCTCCAGTGAAGATTACCCTGCAGCTGTTATTATGGCAAATCGCCCGGAAAGTGCGGAAAAGCTGGTGAGTGCTTCTGAAGAATATTACCGTTTTTTAAGCCAGAATGGTTTCCGAAAAGGAAATGACCTGCAATTTTTAGCTAACATGCTTGTTATGAACGGAATGTTCCAGAAAAAAACAGCCAGGCTGGTTTTATCAGCCAAGCAGGAACTTGAAAACAACGGCTTAAAAACAAAAGCTACGCACTACCCGGCACTGGGTGTTATTGCGCTTTCAGGAAAGCCGAAAGAAAGTGCTGAGATTGCGCTGAAACTAAAAGCATCTCCTGTTTTAAACTGGTCAAAAGACATGGCTATTGTTCTTGCATCCATATTTACATCTCAAACAATTATTGATTCTTCTGCCGGATTGACGGCCACTTTACAAGCGATGGTTCAAGCGCAGCAAGCGGTTGTTGCTGCTTCTGCCGCTGGCGCAGTATCAGCAGCTTCTTCTTCAGGAAGTTAAAGAAAAAGCTGGCCGGTTTTTTGGCTTGACGAGAATTGTCGGAAACGGTAAACTACAAATAATATATCTTTAGTACATTAGCGAACTAAAGTAAAACTACTAATGATCGGGTGATAATGACATGTCGAAGCTGTTAATGTTTGAAAAGCCAGTTGGAATGCGGGATACACTTCCGCATATTTACGAAACAAAACGAAAGTTAAAAGAAGCAGCAGAAAATGAAATGAGAAGCTGGGGCTATCGTTTTATTGAAACTCCGGCGCTTGAATATCATGAAACGGTCGGAGATGCGTCAGCTATTTTGGACCGCCAGCTGTTTAAGCTTTTGGATCAACAAGGAAACACGCTTGTGCTTCGTCCGGATATGACGGCTCCAATTGCCCGCGTTGCTGCAGCAAAATTGTTAAAAGAACGCGTTCCTTTGCGGCTTGCTTACTCAGCAAGTGTGTATCGCGCACAGCAGCGTGAAGGCGGGCGCGCGGCTGAATTTGAACAAATTGGCGTTGAAATGATCGGTGATAATACGCTGAGTGCGGATGCAGAAGTGATTGCGTTGCTTGTATCGGTTATGAAGCAGTCGGGGCTTGACAAGTTCCAGATTTCCCTCGGGCACATTGGCTTCACAGATGAATTATTCCGCCAGATTCTTGGGACAAAAGAGCGTTCCGAGCAGCTGCGCCGTTTTTTATACGAGAAAAATTACGTGGGCTACCGCGAGCATGTAAAAAACCTGCCGTTATCATCAATTGATAAACAGCGCCTCCTGCAATTTTTAAGTTTGTCTGGCGGTGCCAGCTGCCTTGATGAAGCGATGAAGCTGGTAGAAGGCAGTGCTGGAAAAACAGCGCTTGAAGAATTAAAAGCAGTATTTGACCGGTTGAAAGAGTACGGAGTTGATGAATACGTTACGTTTGATTTGCCGCTTGTTAGCCATATGAGCTACTACACAGGTTTGTTATTCGAAGTTTATGCAGATGGTGTCGGATCTCCGGTCGGAAATGGCGGACGATACGATGACCTGCTGGAAAAGTTTGGACACCCTGCGGGGGCAACAGGATTTGGCCTCCGCGTGGACTTTTTGCTGGAAGCACTGGAGCAGCTTGAAGAAGAAGCGGGCGTACACTGCATTTTATTCAGCAATGAACGCCGCGTTGAAGCGATCCGGGAAGCGCAAAAGCGCCGTGCAGAAGGAGAAAGTGTTTTGCTTCAAGATGTAGCCGGTGTAGACGATGTAGATAAATTTACAGAAACATGCAAAGAAGTAACATTTTTTGTAGGGAAATCAAGTTATGGAGGAGAAGGTTGATGTCGATGTTAACGATTGCGATGCCAAAAGGACGGATTTTTGAAGAAGCGGCCGCACTCATGCAGGAAGCAGGCTATCAGCTGCCGCCAGAGCTTGATGAATCTCGAAAATTAATTATTGAAGTGCCCGAAGAAAATATGCGATTTTTCCTTGCCAAGCCAATGGATGTTGCTACTTATGTTGAACATGGAGTAGCGGATGTCGGCATTGCGGGAAAAGACGTACTGCTTGAAGAAGAACGCGATGTGTATGAGCTGCTTGATTTAAAAATCAGCCCATGCTACCTTGCTGTTGCAGGCCTTCCCGGCACATCTCTTAATGAAGTAGCACCAAAAATCGCCACAAAATATCCGACTGTAGCATCAGCTTATTTTCGTGAAAAAGGCGAGCAAGTTGAAATCATTAAGTTAAATGGCTCTATTGAACTGGCGCCGCTAATCGGCTTGTCTGACCGGATTGTTGATATTGTTTCAACAGGACAGACGCTCCGTGAAAACGGGCTGGTTGAATACGAAACCATTGTCGGGATTACGTCAAGGCTGATTGTGAATCCGGTCAGCTACCGGATCAAAAACAAAGAAATTTCAACGCTTGTTAGCCGCTTAACTACTACAATTGAGGAAAAGGCGGTGCGTTGACCGATGATTAAAATTGAAAAAGTGGCACCCGGCCTGTCAATTAAACGTTCAGTTGATGCCGGAACAGAGGAGCAGCAGCAAATCGTCCAGGGTATTATTAAAGAAGTGCGGGAAAACGGAGACCGGGCACTTTTTGCGTACACGGAAAAATTTGATGGTGCTAAATTGTACAGCTTAAAGGTAACTCAGGATGAAATTACAGAAGCGTACAAGCAGCTTGATGATGAAATGATTAAAATTATCCGTGAAGCAGCTCAAAATATTGCTGATTTTCATGCAAAGCAAAAACGCGAAACGTGGCTTTATACAAATGAAGATGGGTCTATACTTGGCCAGAAAATGACGCCTCTTGATTCAGCCGGTGTTTATGTACCGGGCGGAACAGCTGCTTACCCATCTTCTGTGCTTATGAATGTGATGCCGGCCAAAACAGCCGGAGTAAAACGCATTGTCATGGTTTCTCCTCCGGGCAAAGACGGCCGCCTTCCAGCTGGAGTGTTAGTGGCAGCAGATATTGCGGGTGTTAAAGAAATTTTTAAAGTTGGCGGCGCACAGGCTGTAGCAGCACTTGCTTACGGAACCGAATCAATTAAAGCGGTTGATAAAATTACAGGGCCAGGAAACATTTTTGTCGCGCTTGCCAAAAGAGAGGTGTTTGGCGACGTGGACATCGACATGATTGCAGGGCCAAGTGAAATTGCTGTGCTGGCTGACCAAACAGCTGTTGCAAAAGAAGTGGCGGCGGACATGCTGTCACAGGCGGAACATGATACCCGTGCT